>JAKFUR010000076.1 GCA_021732585.1 Bacteriovoracaceae bacterium | reverse complement strand
ATTGTCTGAAGCTTATCTTGCCCAGGCCCGCTACGATGATCTGCAAGCGCAGAACGCCGCGCGTGTGGCCCGTGCGCAACTCGCGCGTACGTTGGGAATTGATTAGCAAGATGAATTCCTGATTGAAGGCGAAGTGCCCCAGGATGCACCTGATGTTCGACCGAACTTTAGAGAACTCGCTCTTACAACTCCCACGTACTTCGCCTCACGCTCTGTCGCTGATGCGGCCAAAGAAGACATCATCATTGCCCGTGCCAATTTTCTTCCGAGTCTCAGTTTAAATGGTGAAGTTCGTCGCCAGGATGAAAGTTTTTGGCCCGAGCAACAAAAGCAATGGGGCTTTGGCGTCACACTCTCCATGCCGTTCTTTGATGGTGGCCGTGATTGGTACTCCACAAAAGCGGCCTCACAAACCTATCTCTCCCGCGTTGAAGAACGCACCAACGTCGGCCGTGATGTGATCGCTAAGCTGGAGCGCGCCTGGGCGAGTTTTCAAGAGGCCGCTAGTAAACTGACTGTGGATCGTACTTTTCGTGACGCCGCCGTGGTACGTGCCGAGATCTCACGCAAGAAATACAACAATGGTCTGCTGACCTTTGAAAACTGGGATATCATTGAGAACGATTTGATCAATCGACAAAAATCATATCTTTCCACGAAACGTGATCGCGTGACGGCCGAAGCCTCATGGGAACAAACGCTGGGCCAGGGAGTGCTCCCATGAATAAAAAATATCTTATCGCTGGTATCGCTGTACTTGCTCTTGGCGGAAGTCTCTACTGGTGGAAACAAAAACCCGCAGGTCCTCGCTTTGAAAATGCTCAAGTGACACGTGGAAATATTGCCATCACAGTAGAAGCCACTGGCACAGTTCAACCAGAAAATCGTCTGGAAATTAAACCCCCCGTCGCTGGGCGCATTGATGAAGTCTTAGTGCAGGAAGGTGCTCTGGTTCGCAAAGGGCAAATTCTGGCTTGGATGAGTTCCACCGAACGAGCCGCTTTATTGGACGCGGCCCGTGCCAATGGCACTGCTGAATACGCGCGTTGGAGTGAGCTCTATAAAGCAACTCCGATTATGTCCCCACTCGCCGGTACACTGATTCTTAAGAACATCGAGCCTGGTCAAACGGTGACCAACGCCGATGCGATTCTGGTGCTTTCCAATCGCTTAACAGTCAAAGCGCAAGTGGATGAAACGGACATTGCCCAAATCGGCTTAGGCAAAGACGTGAGCATTACCTTGGATGCTTATGCTAAAGAAAAAATTCCTGGAAAAGTGAGCTTGATTGCTTTCGAGGCCACCACCACTAATAACATCACCACGTATATTGTCGACGCGACACCAGCGGAGCAGCCGACCTTCATGCGCAGTGGGATGACCGCGACGGTGAACTTCATCATCGAGAAAAAGGATAATGTCCTGCTTGTGGCGAACTCTGCTCTGCAAGAGGAAGAGGGACAAGTGTCCGTGCGTACCCGCAATGCCGAAGGCAAACCGCGCAAGGTCAGTGTAAAGACCGGACTGACCGACGGAAAAAATACTGAGATACTTGAAGGTCTATCCGAAGGACAAGAGGTTCTGATTCCACTTATGGCGGCTGAAGAGGATGGCAAAGCGGGCAATCCATTCATGCCATCACGGAAACGTCGATGATCGAAATCAAGGGGCTCACTAAAGTTTATCAAATGGGTGATAATAAAGTGTGGGCGCTTAAGGGCGTTGATCTCCTCATTGAAGAAGGAGATTTCGTCGCAATCATGGGGCCATCGGGCAGTGGTAAATCTACTCTCACACAAATCCTAGGCCTCTTGGACTCTCCGACTTCAGGCTCCTACAAACTCAATGGCCGCGAAGTGGGGCATCTCACAGAAGAAGACTTGGCGATTCTTCGTCGCGAAGAGATCGGCTTTATCTTCCAACAATTCAATTTGCTCCCGCGCATGGATGCGGCCGAAAACGTCTCTTTGCCGTTGTTCTACTCTAAAAAATCCGGTGGGCGTGATGCCGGTCAGAAGCTCCTCGAGCGTGTGGGTCTCGGTCCGCGCTCTCATCACAAACCGAAAGAAATGTCGGGTGGTCAACAGCAGCGTGTCGCGATTGCTCGCTCTCTCGTGAATGCCCCGCGCATCATCATGGCCGATGAGCCGACGGGTAATCTGGATTCGGTGAGTGAAGAAGAGATCATGAAGATCCTGCAAGAGCTCAACGCTCAAGGCATCACCATTCTCATGGTGACTCACGAGGATTCCATTGCTGAGAAGGCCAAACGTATTATTCGTATTCGCGATGGCGAAGTTTTATCGGATGAACGTCGTGTTCCTCATAAAGCTCCCGGCGTAAGTATTGCGCGCATTCCTCCTCCACCACCACCGATCGGTTGGAGAGATATCAAAGAGCATTTCATTCAAGGCAAACGCACGCTCGCCGCTAATAAAATTCGCACGGCGCTGTCGATGTTGGGCATTTTGATTGGTGTGGCTTCGGTCGTCGCGATGCTTGCGATTGGTCGAGGCGCGCAGGAATCCATCGAGGCCCAGCTCTCCTCGCTGGGTTCTAACATGCTGGTGCTGCGCACTGGGAATATCCGTCGTGGCGGCGTCGCTCAGCTCGAGTCCGCCTCGCGCATGGAATACCAAGACGCTAAGATGCTCATGGAAAAACTTCCGGCAATTAAAGAAGCCGTGCCGACGGTGAATGGTCAGGTCACCGTGAGTTTCTTAAATAAAAACCGCAGCACGCAGGTCATCGGCACCACGCCCGGTTATCAAGAGCTACGCAATGCTAAGCCAACGCTGGGTCGCTTTTTTACAGACACAGAAGATCAAAGCCGCGCGCGTGTGACGGTCATTGGTACCACCGTGGTGAAAGATCTCTTTGGCGATAAAAACCCTATTGGTGAATCGCTTAAGGTGAATAAGGTGAACTTCCTAATCATCGGCGTACTGCCATCCAAGAGCGGCGGTTGGCGTGATGAGAATGATGTGGTCATTGTTCCTTTGCAAACAGGCATGAAGCGTCTCCTGGGTAAAACCAGTGTGGACTCCATCAATATTCAAGTCCGTAGTGCGGAAGCACTCTCACGCACGGAAGATGATGTGCTCGAGATGATGTTTAAAGAAAAAAAAGTTCCGTTCTCACAGCGTGAAGACACGTTTGAAATTCAAAACATGGCCGATATCCAAGAAGCACTCTCCTCGACCAGCAAAACCATGTCCGTGTTGCTCGCTTCCATTGCTACAATCTCACTTCTTGTCGGCGGTATTGGGATCATGAACATCATGTTGGTCTCGATCACTGAGCGTACAAAAGAAATCGGTCTACGTAAGGCTGTGGGCGCTCGCCCTATTGATATTCTTTGGCAATTCCTTGCCGAGTCCGTAGTGGTCAGTGTGGTGGGTGGCACAATTGGAATTCTTATTGGTGTCACAGTCAGCGTGCTACTCGCTTCTGTCGCTGGCTGGCCCACCTCTGTTACGTGGGATGCCATTGCGTTGGCCTTCGGATTCTCTGTGTTGGTGGGGATTGTGTTTGGAGTCTATCCAGCACGAAAAGCCTCGTTGCTTTCACCCTTAGAGGCCTTGCGCTACGAGTGAGTCCACTCTGCGCGCTTGAGAGCGTAGCGTACGGCACTTTTGTTGTCGGCCGGAAATTCATGGTAATCAAAATCTTCCACAAATTTAAGGCCCACTTTTTTCATCACCGCTTGCGAACCGATATTATCTTTCATGGCCACAGCAAAGATTTCATCAACTTTATAAACACCAAATCCTAATTCAAGAAAAGCCTCGCTGCCTTCTGAACCAAAACCTTGCCGCCAAAATGCTTTCTTCAAACGGTAGCCCAGTTCGATGGAGTTGGTATTATCAGGCGTCGCTTTGTCTGGGCGAAATAAAAACCAACCGATGAACTTACCAGTGGCTTTCTCATGGGCGATCCAAATCCCAAAACGACCATTGTGCTTGGACTGAGTCGCCATCACACGTTCAACGGCAGCAGCCACTTGCTCATCCGTCGAAGAGATGCCATTGGTGAGATAAGTCATCACTTCCGGATCACTGTCGAGATCTTTAAAGAGCGGGCCATCCTGCGCCGTCAGAGGACGCAGTGTCATGCGATGGGTTTCCATCATTACTGCTGGATGCTAGCGAACGCGATCAGGATCATGCCAATCGCCATGGCGAGTGTGACCCATTTCACAAAACTATTGCCCTTGGCAGTTGGCTTTGCTCCAGCTTCGCCTTCCGCTGGCGGCGCAAAATATTCGAGTGGCATATCCACCATATGCGGATAGATACGATAGCGCTCGAGCTCTGGGTAATGCTCAGGGGCGATGGTCGCCAAGGCCTCATCGGGAATATCTACTCGCAGGATGGAAGCATCACCGCGCTGACGAGTGCGCTCAGCGGCCTGGCCGTCATCCATAAGTACCTCGTAAGGCACTTGGATTTTATCCAGGAGATGGAGGAGTGTATCGAGTTCTGTTTTGGTATATCCGGTGTAAAGCATGCCAAAACATTAGCACGTGAGGGCTTCATGTCGCGCAGCAAATTTTCAGGACTTAAACCACTTCACCCAGATATAGGCGAGCGCGGCGATAAAAAGTAGGAGCGCAAGAAAGCCATTCATCCCCACGACTTTTTTCTGAGGAAAGACTGGCGCTACGACTGGATCGCTGAAGTCCGGCACAAAATCCACGAGGCTTGGGAAAATGCGGAAACGCTCGAGAGCGGCATGCTGTTCTTTCGGGATGGCACGTAGGACATCGTCTTGAATTTCAATCCGCCAAAATGAGTTATCGGTTGAGCTCAACTGGGCATGCTTGCCCGGAGGCTTTCGCCTAATTTCGGCATGGACCTCTTCGATGGCCTGGTCATCAGGACTGATGGCATAGGGAATGACGAAGCCATCCAAGCACGCACTCAACTCTTCGATTTCTGCCGTTGTGTAACCTTGATAAATCATGGTGTCATATTAACATGAAACAATCCCACATCCGCACCGAGTTTATCGCTGGCTTCACGACATTTTTGACGATGAGCTACATCATCTTCGTGAATCCTTCTATCCTCGCCACGCCGGGAACGGGCATGAGCTTTAGTGGTGTGATGACGGCGACTGTTCTGATCAGTGCGATCATGACCTTGCTAATGGGATTGTGCGCACGCCTTCCCTTCGCGATTGCTCCTGGGATGGGACTGAATGCATTTTTCACCTTCACTTTAGTCCTGGGTGAAGGCATTCCCTGGCAGACAGCTTTGGGCATGGTTTTTTGGTCGGGCATCATCGCGCTCGTCATTTCCGTAACTCCGTTACGGGAGAAACTCGCCGAATCTCTTCCTCACAATATCAAGATCGCTTCGGCGGTGGGTATTGGATTATTTCTCACTTTCATCGGTCTTAAAAACGCCGGCCTGGTCGTCGCAGACCCGGCGACGTTTGTTCGTATGGGTGCCATCAAAGGCGCCACTCTTCTCTCTGTGATTGGATTGCTCGTTATCTTGCCTTTCATGAAGCGCAAAAATCCCTTAGCGTTCCTACTGGGTATCTTTGTTGTGACCATCGGTGGATTGGCAATGGGTCTCGTTCCTATGCCGACAGAAGTCTTTGCGGCCCCAGATTTTGAGAGCGTGTTTATGAAGCTCGACATCATGGGAGCGCTCAAGCTTTCTTTGATTCCGGCGATTCTCTCCATGGTCTTTACGGATATGTTTGATTCGATCTCAACGTTTGTGGGCGTCTCGCGCGCCTCAGGCATGGTGGATGCAGAAGGCAATCCTCTGCGGATCAAAGAAGCCCTTATTGTAGATGCCATCGCCTCGACCATCTCTGGGCCATTGGGTAGCTCGGCAGGTACAACTTATATTGAAAGTGCCGCCGGCGTTGAGGCAGGCGGCCGCACCGGACTCACCTCAGTTTTCACCGCCCTGTTTTTTATCCCGTGCCTCTTTCTCGCTCCCATAGTCGGGGTGGTTCCTGCCTTTGCCACCGCCCCTGTGTTGATCTGCGTGGGACTCTTGATGTTCAAAAATATTTTTGAACTTAAGACCGAACATTTTGAAGATTGGGTGCCGGCGGTGATAACGATTGTGTTGATTCCACTGACTTTCTCCATCACTAAGGGCTTGATGGCAGGTCTGTTCATTCAAGTCGCTCTTTATATAATGGTTGGACGAATCAAAGAACTCAATGTGGCGCTCTGGCTACTGGGCGTATTGTCTGCTATCTATCTCGCAGTATGATCAGTCACTCTTTCGCAGACACGTTCAGCGAACCTCAATTTTACCAGCGGGTCACACCCACTCCGGTGCGAGCGCCCAAGCTTATCGCATGGTCAGACGACGTGGCTCGCCGGCTTAACTGGCAACCCAGCGATGCTCTCATGCAGGCCCTCGCCGGAAATCAAGTTCTGCCGGGAATGAAACCTATCGCCACTCGTTACGGTGGCCATCAGTTTGGTCATTGGGCCGGGCAATTGGGTGATGGGCGTGCCATTTTACTCGGTGAAGCGAATGGACTTGAAGTGCAACTCAAAGGCGCAGGTCTGACTCCTTACTCACGACGTGGTGATGGTCGCGCAGTACTAAGATCTTCTGTGCGGGAATACCTCTGTAGCGAAGCCATGCATTTTCTCGGCGTACCTACCACACGCGCGCTGGCGCTGGTCACTACCGGTGACGATGTCATCCGCGATATGTTTTACGACGGACATCCTGCTCCAGAACCGGGAGCGATTTGTACCCGTGTGGCCGAGAGCTTTGTGCGCTTTGGGCATTTTGAAATCCTCGCCGCTGATGGTGACAAAGTTGGCATGCAGAAGATGCTGGATTACGTCTTGGGTTTTTATCCTGGCCACACGCTTGAGACTTTCTTCGGTGAGCTTTGCACCCGAACAGCGAAGCTCATGGTGGAATGGCAGCGGGTGGGCTTTGTTCATGGCGTGATGAACACCGACAATATGTCTATCTTGGGGCTCACTATTGATTACGGCCCCTACGGGTGGATGGATGTGTATGATCCGGAATGGACACCGAACACCACCGATCGTGAGCATCGCCGCTATCGCTTTGGACAGCAGCCTTCCGTCTCATTGTGGAATCTCTCGCAGCTCGCCGGTGCGCTTTCACTTTTAGGCACTGATCTGCGCGAACCACTCGAACAATACCGTCAGACCTATTTCAAAGAGTGGGAACATATGATGGCCAACAAACTTGGCGTCGCCGACTTCCCTCTTGAATTAGTCAAAGAGCTTGATGTTATCTTGCGCCTGCAAGAAATCGACATGACGATTTTTTATCGGAAGCTGGCCGATTGCATTGCTTTTGGAATGCCCCATGGAGCCTTTTATCAAGAGATGCAAGTCCCCACTAAAGAGAAACTCTCCCTTTGGCTCACTAAGTGGCGTGCTCTCAAGCCTGATGCTGTTTTGATGAATAAAACCAATCCGGCTTTTATTGTGCGAAATTATCTCGCGCAAGAAGCCGTGGATGCATTGATGAAGAATGATGATTCGGTCATGAAGGCTTTGGAGCTTGCTCTCCAGACGCCTTATGAAGTGAACAACGCCACCAAAAACTTCTTGGGTCGTCGTCCTGAATGGGCACGCACCAAACCCGGCTGCGCAGCTTTGTCTTGTAGTTCCTAAGGGCATTTCTTCTTCACGAGTGCATTCTGCGCAGTGTTCGCTAATACAGGATTCTTCGCGTTGATATAGATCCGCACTTCATCGCAGGTTGAACGCGATGATTCAATGATCGCTAACGCCAAAAAATGCTCGGCCACACCCATATTTGCAATTCGATGAAAAAGATCCTCAGGCAAACGAGCGTCACGAGTTAAAGGCGTCAGTACGTAGGTTTGAAAAAGACTGTTCTCAGGATTTCCAGGTGGCACGTTATTCACGACTGTTGCCATCATGGGCACGTTGAAGTTCTTATGAAGAATCACACGTGCCATAATCATGTAATCTAATTTCCATCGATTGATGAGTTTGGCCAGATCCGCCTCGCTCAGATGTACATTGGTTGCGAGCGTCCCTGCCACCACATCATCCTCTGAATCAAGAAAGAGTTCGATCTTCTCACGCTCTTGGGTCGTTTCGATCTCCTTAAAGAACATCTCTCGCTGATTGTCGGAGTAAATTTTGGCGCAAATAAGCAGCGTCAACAGCATCACCACGCCGCTCTCAACTGAGAGCAATTTTTTACGGCCCATGATGACCAAAGCCAGATGCGTAATGGCCGCGCCGGCCAGTCCGCCGAGCATCATCAATACCGGCAGAAGAATAATACCTACGGGCGCAGTTGAACTGGTGGAAAGAAACATGGTGTAGAACAACCAGCTGGCGCCGAAGACAGCACCCACCAAAAAGGGCCTGAAATAAACTGATTTATTCATGGTCCTAGTATAATCTATTTTCATGCCACATTTTAAATCTTTGAACTCCGGTGACTCCATTAACATTATCGCGCCTGCGTCGGCCGCTCCGATCGAGCGCCTGAACAACGGTCTTGAATGGCTGAACCAGCAGGGCTATGAGGCCCATCTCCCTAAGGATCTTTTGAAGCCACGTCTGTTTTTTGCTTCTCCCTTGGAGAATCAAGTGCGCCATGTGAAAGAAGCCTTCAAGTCTGATTCATTAGTCTTGTGGTGCTTGCGCGGCGGCTACGGTTCGGCGCGTCTGATTCCTTATCTTGAGAAACTCAAAAAACCAGCTCAGAAGAAACTTTTAATCGGCTTCAGTGACATCACCGCCCTTCATTTGTATTTGGGTCAAAAATGGGGCTGGCCGACAATTCACGGTCGCGTGCTGACGCAGATGGATCCGAAAGCCAAGCGTCGCCCTGATCTCAAGATCTATCGTCAGCTCCTTGAAGGTAAAATTAAATCGCTCACCTATTCTGGACTTGTGCCTATGAATGAGGCTGCCAAAAAATCGCGCACAGTGAGTGGTTCAGTCACCGGCGGTAACTTGCGTTTGCTCGAATGTTCTATCGGCACAGGCTGGGAACTTGAGGCCCGCGGCAAAATTCTATTCCTAGAAGATGTCGGCGAACGTGGTTACTCGGTGCACCGGATGCTGGTGCATTTGACTCAAGCAGGTCTTCTGGAAGGTGTGCGCGCTATTGTCTTAGGTGATTTTACGGAAGGCCTTGAGTCCGATGGAAAAGATCGCACGCGTGAAGCCCTGCAGGCCTTTGCTGATGAAAGTTCCATTCCTGTTTTACGCGGTATGCCCTGCGGCCATGGTGAAAAAAATCATCCACTGCCGTTTCATACGAAGGCGACATTAAAACTTGGTAAGCGCGGAACACTGAAAGTCGCCACAGGCTTTTAATTCCTTACATCCACAAGAGCTACGGCTTTTCATGGAATAATTCTTCCATCTAATCATGGAGGATTATTATGAAAGGTTTGGCCCTGCTTGCTCTCGTTTCTTTTCCCGCTTTCTCTGCGGAATACATCGTTAAATTCAACAACACTAAATCACTCGCCGCTTTCTCGAATGCGCGCGTCTTGAATGTGAATGTCGGAAATTTCGCTGTGGTCTCTAGCGATGACAAAAACTTCGTCGCGAACGCTGCTAAAATGGCAGGTATCGAGTACGCCGAAATCAACGCCACTTACAAAGCGTTCGATATCCAAGACGCTGACTTCAAAAAACAATGGGGTTTTGATAACGACGGCAAAAACTCTGGCGGCTGGTTCAGCCGTGGTGTTGCCGGTGTTGATATCAGCGCACTCGACGCTTGGAAAATCACTAAGGGTTCTCGCTCTGTGAAAATCGCCGTGATCGATACCGGTGTGGACTACAATCACGAAGATCTCAAAAACAATATCATGATCAATGCGGCCGAGAAGAACGGCACAGTAGGTGTCGACGACGACAACAACGGTTTGATTGATGACGTTTACGGTTATGACTTCGCTAATAAAGACGCTGACCCTATGGACGGCCATGGTCACGGCACTCACTGTGCAGGTGTGATCGGTGCTGAACACAACTCTATCGGCGTGGCCGGTGTCATGGCAGACGTACAAATCCTTCCAATCAAATTCCTCACGGACAGCGGCAGCGGTACTCTTGAGGGCGCGATACTATCTATCGACTACGCCATTAAGCGCGGCGTAGATATCATGAGCAACTCTTGGGGCGGAGGACCGCGCACGGAGTCACTCTTTGAAGTGATCAAAAAAGCGGAAGACGCTGGCATCCTGTTCATTGCGGCAGCTGGTAACAGCAATGCGAACAACGACACGACAGCGACATATCCTGCGAACTACGAAGTTGAAAGTTTGATTTCAGTGGGTGCTATGGACGGTAAAGGCAAACGCGCCTCATTCTCGAACTACGGCGCTCAATCAGTTGACGTGTTTGCTCCAGGTGTTGATACCTACTCAACTGTTCAGAACAACGGTTACAAGAAAATGTCAGGTACATCCATGGCATGCCCTCACGTTTCAGGCATCGCTGGTTTGATGCTCGCACAGAACCCGAACCTCACTCCGGTTGAAGTTCGTCAGCGCTTGATCGACAGCGCTACAGACAATACTGATCTTCGCGGCTCAGCTTTGTCTGGCCACGCGGATGCAGCTGCTGCTCTTCAGTAGTCTCTAATTAAGCCTCCCTTCGGGGAGGCTCTCCACTCCCAACATTCTGAAATCACAAGAAGTATAGTGATCTTACTATAGGTTATCAAAAAACGATAACTTATAGTAAGATCGGTATATATGGATGCAAGAAAGAACCCCTACGCCCCTGGAGCCGGAACATTACCACCCGAACTCGCGGGGAGAAACGAGATCATCGAGAAAAGCTCAATTGCTTTAGACAGAAGCCGCGGAGGCCTTGCTGCCAGAGGATTGCTCTTTGTCGGTCTTCGCGGTGTAGGCAAAACGGTACTACTAACAAAGGTCGCGCAAGACGCAGAGTCGGATGGTTTCATCGTTGTCTCACTTGAGATTCCAGAGGGCAGATCGTTGCCGTCATTACTAATCCCTGCGCTACGAACAGCACTACTTAAACTTGATCGAATGGCAGCTAAAGGCGACCTAGCTAAAAGAGCCCTACGCGTTCTAGGTGGATTTCTAGGTGCAATGAAAATTAAATATGAAGACGTAGAATTCTCCCTCGACTTAGGAAAGGAACCTGGAATCGCTGACTCTGGTGACTTAGACCAAGACTTAAGCACTCTCCTCTTGGAAGTTGGCAACGCAGCTAAAGAAAAGAAAACCGCTATCGTGCTCGTGATAGATGAGATCCAGTATATTCAAGAGTCACAATTTGCAGCCCTCATTATGGCACTACACAAGTGCACTCAAAGACAAATGCCTGTCATTCTTATCGGCGCAGGACTCCCACAGTTAATTGCGCAAGCTGGGGAAGCAAAATCATATGCAGAACGACTGTTCGAATATCCTGAAATAGGCCCCCTTTCGGAAATCGCTGCTCGCGAGGCGATCGAAGCTCCTGCAAAAAAGCTTGGGGTCACATTTACTCCCGATGCTCTTCAACACATCATTTCTCAAACCAAGGGCTACCCATACTTCTTGCAGGAATGGGGAAAGCACAGCTGGCAAGCAGCACTGAAGACTCCAATCTCATTAGAAGATGCACAATTTGCAACGCAAACAGCTGTAGCAGAGCTAGATATGAGTTTTTTCCGTGTTCGTTTTGATAGGCTTACTCCTTCAGAAAAAAAATACTTGAAAGCCATGGCCGATCTTGGGGCTGGCTCTCATCGTTCGGGGGATATCAGTCAACTCATGGGAAAAGAAGTTCAAACAGTCGCGCCCATTCGAGCGTCGTTGATAAAAAAAGGAATGATCTACAGTCCGTCTCACGGAGACAATGCATTTACCGTACCACTCTTTGACGAATTCATGAAAAGAGTCATGCCTGAATGAAATGCCTTCTAACTTCTATACCTTTGATTATGTTACTGATCCCGGGCTTTGCTCTCGCATGCCTGGAGAACCAAATTTATGTCCGAGAGCACCAAGTAGCACCTTACGTGCGGGTAGATCAAACTCCCGTCTCTGGTTACCGACGGAATGGTTATTGCCGCGATCTTGATATAGAGAACTATTTCCAAGACAACTCAAGCCAAAAGATAAAAGGTTCCAGCCTTAAACTTAAGAAGTGGTCCGAGGCTGAAAAGAAAATCGTTCAAAGCCACATTGATAAGTTACCCAAGTGGTTAGGACGCTATCGTTTTGGAGAGGTTCTACGTGCCGAAACCGATGGGACCAGAAATCCCGCAGCAACAGTTCCCTACACAAAAACAATTATTTTCTTTGATCCATTTTTTAAATCTAAGAATCAAAGAGACATCCTCATTCATGAGGTCTCACACATTGCAGTCTGGGACTTGGATGTCAGTGCTGCAGAGGAATTTGCGGCTGTATCTGGTTGGTCTACAAATGAAAACCAAACCAAACGATTTCCTCCAACCAACCCAATTAAAGCGGACTCCGTAAAATCGGTGACAGAGGATTTTGCAAATCACATAGAGATTTATTATTCGAATGAAGGAATACTCAGGAAACATAATCCGAAAGCTCATGAATTCATTCGGAAGCTTGTTCTCCAAAAGGAAAATCCATGAAAGCTCTATTCATGTGCTTGGTATTAATAGCATTTGCCTGCACCGCCCCTCTAGTGAGTAAGACATCTGATACAATCTCTGAACTTGTCAAAGCACATCAAGCTGGAGACCTGAAATTATTTCTAGGTAAATTCGGAACGCCTAAGTCAATCAAAGCCACAAAAAACGATGGCACTTTTGTATACTCATATCCGCATTTCGAAACGCTAGTAAATCCAACAAAAAACGAAATCATCACAACGAGTACATTTTTCTGGAAAAGCGATGATGATTACGCATACTTAAAAAAATTGTTTGGCCAATATGAGTGGATTGAAAAGCCACTACCAAGTCCTTCACATGAAATCAGTGAGGTCTACAGTGTAGAAATCCCAGAAATCGGCGTTTCATTCGAATATGATCGGTATGCCCCAAAGATCACCTGGATTTTCATTTCTAAACCCGTAACGAAGTAGAAGCACATGATTAAATCCGAACGACACCTCTTTGATCTCGCGGACGGCGAAGCTTATTTCAACGTCGCGGGCATGTCCCCTCTTCTCAAAAAAGTCCATGAGGCCGGCATCGAAGGTCTCACGCGCAAATGTCACCCCTGGAAAATTAGCTGCGAGAGCTTCTTTGATGAGGCCACGCGTGCGCGCCAACTCTTTGCTGATCTTGTGGGTGCGGATGTGAATGACATCGCGCTGATTCCAGCGGCAAGCTACGGCGCCGCCATAGCAATGAGAAATATCAAACTCACCGCAGGCCAAGAAGTTCTCATACAAGCCGAAGAATTCCCTTCTATGTACTACGCTCTCGAACGCGCCTGCCGTGAAGCAGAAGCGAAACTCATCACCATCCCACGACCAGCGAATGGTGATTGGACCAGCGCCACGCTGAAACTCATCACCAGTAAAACGGCGATGGTCTCCGTGGTCCCTGCCCACTGGACGGATGGCACAAATGCCGATTGCGAAGTCATTGGAAAGCGCTGCCGTGAAGTCGGAGCGATCTTAGTTATCGACGGCTGCCAAAGTGTCGGCGCTATTCCGTTTGATGTTCGCAAAGTGCAACCGGACTTTCTCATCGTGCCCACTTACAAGTGGATGATGGGGCCTTATGGTTACGGCTTTATGTATGTCGCAAAGAAGTACCATAACGGAACTCCGCTGGAAGAAACCTGGTTAGGCCGCGAAGGCTCAGAAACATTTTCGAACTTGGTGAACTATCGCCCCGAATACCGCCCAGGGGCGACTCGCTATGACATGGGTGAACGCTCAAGCCACACCCTTCTTCCTATGGCCGTGGCCGCCATGGAACAAATTCAAACCTGGGGTGTGCAAAATATCGCGGAACGGATCAGCTCCATCGTGGATGAAATTGCTGAAGCTGCGACCAAGAAAGGTTATCTTGCAGTTGAGAAAGCTCATCGTTCGCAGCACATGGTGGGACTACGTCACCCGGGTGGAATTCCGACCGGACTGGCGCAGCGACTGGAACAAGACAAAATTTATGTAAGCTTCCGTGGCAGCTCGATCCGTGTCGCGCCTCACTTGCACGTCTCACAGACCGACATCGATCGTTTCCTCTCGCACCTATAGCGGCGGAAGACCGAGGAATTTGCGGCAGCGTTTTACTTTTCTTTCTGTGCCCGGATTAAGCCCTGAAGTTGTCACTTCAAGGCAAGCGGCGAGAACTTCGCCTTCAACGAAATCTTCGCGCTCGAAACTAATCGGTGCGCCGGTTTCATCCCGGCCCAACAGATTCAACGCAATCGTTTTCGGCGTCCAGTACGGCGCAGAAGTGATGCGGTAGTAGCAATCGCTAATCCCTGCAAGACTCTGCTTTGGCATACGGCTCATGGTGAACATGTTCGGAATGAGGTCTTCATCGGCGGCGGTGATTTCTCGGCAATCGGTGTAGTTCACGATCTTCTTAAACCAAGCTTCTTTCGTGAGCGGACGATCAATCACTCCTGGCAAGCCGCCATCAATGACTGAAAACTCACCCTTCGCACTGATGACAGGGGCTACGTGGTACCACCAGTTTTCCTCACGTGCCATGCCTGAGCGGTCTGTGTAAAATACAAAGATTTTGCCGGCGGTGATATTTTTTTGTTTGGCGAGCTGATAGGTCCACACATGGGCGCGGTTAGAACACACACTCTCATACACATCGACAGTATTCCGATCTAGTTGACGAAACACGCGTTCTTTCGAGAGACCCACAGACTCCACATCCGTGAGATGTGTATTGTAATCGGGCAGAAAAATATCCTGCGCCGTCACGCTTTGAGGTAAAAGAAATGCCAAGAAGAGGATGTACTTCATAAAATTGGTCCCTAGAGTATGTGAGAAACTCAATACGCTAGGGCCAAATGAGATGACTAGATGCGAGTTTTTGACGAGTAAACTTTACACCGTCCAGAGGGTAAAGGCCTTCAAACGGTTCAGTCCACCACACGGGTGAGTCTGAACCCGCAGCTCACTCACCACGCCCGTCTCAATGAGGGAAAAGGCCTTGCGATCGCCTGCAAAACTCTTCACATAGGTCTTCGCCACGAGCTCTTTCCATGCGCCATTGATACGCCCCAGGATGGTGACTTCGCGGGGGTTGTTATTCACAAAATAGGTGAAATCCAGCTCGATACGATGGAGCACACTCGGACGAGCAAGAGCGACTGTGACTTCTTCAAAATGCCCTGGGATTCGGCTACGGGCCGATTCCAATCCATCAAACATATTCAGAGGTCTATAAGGTGAGATCACCTGCGCCGCCGGGCCGTAATGCTCATTCGAAGCCTTCAGAACTTTCGCTCCCAGGGCCAACGAAGCCACATTCACTTCCTCACCTGCTTTGAGTCGCGCGAGTTCACACTGAATGCTTTCAGCTGATGTCTTAAACGGAAGGCTGAGCGGTTTTTTGGTCTTCGGAATTTCGTCGCTGAACACGCCACTCTTCGGCAGTGTCGGCAATTCAGCAAAAAGACCCAGGCGCGTGAAGCCACCATCGGGAATGATCTGCACTTTGATCTGTGAATACACGCGATCATCCTTCTCTCGCTCCAAGACTTTTATGGCATGGCCTTCAAGATTTGTTTTCGGGAGGATCTCCACCCATTCTCCACCGGTCATTCCTTCAAGACGCACGATCGGCGCATGGTTGCCATGGTGATACTTCGTCGACAGCGTCACAAAACGAATCGCTGACGGAGACTTCATTTCAAAAATCATTTCATCATGAGGCAAAGGATTGTGGCGCACGGTCTCCCAGCTATCCATGATCTTGCCTTGTTTGCCAAACAGTTCGGGATCAAACACCGGCCCATACGGACTCAAGAGATTTTCTGCTCGCGCAAAAAGATCATTGGTGACACTCAACACGCGCCCACCGACGGCAAGATTATACTGACTCAAAGGTGAGAGTGGTCCCTTGACTACAATTTCTTCCGGGCGTGTACGCTCAAAGGCCTTAAAGACCAGATCGCGGTAACCCACGTTCACGATCTCTTCTTGCTTCAAATTCTTAGTCGAGAAATTAGTTTTAAATTGAGTGGCATCCACTCCTTGCACACGTGCATGTTTTAAAGCCGCTTGTAGAACTTCAGCATTGAAAACCACGCCCTCAAGTTCAGCATTGCAAAGAACCGTGACACCAAAACCACGATCAGGTCCGGCATAACAATGGAGGTACACACAACGGAAGCCGTCGTTGGCCCCTTGATGAACCGCAAAACGATTATCGCCCGCTTCAAGAATGAACACACCGAGGCCCATGGTGCAGCCCATGAACTCACGGCAGCCTAGATCACTTCCATGCAGCATCGCTCGAGCCGTGTCGTGACTGACGCCACGGTGACCCGCCAAATCATGATACGCATGTTCGAGTACACTCAAAAACTGCGCGATAGATCCGGCGGTCCCCAAAGCTCCAGCAGCAAAGGCCGGGAACATGAGACGCGTACCTTCGACTTCGGTCCCATCATCACGATACCCGTGGGCAAACTGATGCCCTGGCATGGTTTCTTGCAGGAAGGTGAAGTTCTTCACCCCTAGCTTAATGAGGAAGGTGTTGGTGAGATCATTGATCGGCCCGTGCTCCAGCGCTTCAAGCACATGCTCAAGCACAATGAAA
Organism: Bacteriovoracaceae bacterium; assembly: GCA_021732585.1. GTDB lineage: Bacteria > Bdellovibrionota > Bacteriovoracia > Bacteriovoracales > Bacteriovoracaceae > UBA6144. The sequence goes on along the minus strand of JAKFUR010000076.1, from coordinate 119 downwards.
CCTGCACCGGAGTATTTAAAGACTGTGCCGGGCTTATTGATTACTTCGACGGGCGGATAGTTGTACTCTTTATTTCCATTCAAGAAATCTTCAATCGGCGGCATTGCACGGTCGGCCGG
>JAKFUR010000087.1 GCA_021732585.1 Bacteriovoracaceae bacterium | reverse complement strand
TACAAGAGAAGATCAATTTTTATAACAACAAGCGCCCACAAGCGGGCTTAAACAAAAAGCCCCCGGCAATTTACCGAGGGCTCTTGAGCGGTCTTTATTAACTGTACAGAAAACGGGGAGCAGATTACAAGGGGCCCTTTTATTAATCTTTAAAAAAGAACAGACTGAACTCATCATCTTCCCAGGTCCATGTCGCCGGGATGGCAGTGCTCGTTCCGTCCAAGAAATTTTTGTAGGACGCGAGAATAAGTGTGGCCTCAGCATTTACGTTCGAGTTGCGGATAGAATAAGAACCCCCAGCAGCGGAGCGAAGGGCCAGGAATCCAGCAGCATTAGTGAGAGGAGTAGGTAGAGGGTCAGGAGTCTCGCTGGATGCGTAAACGTTAGCACTCGAGTTACAGCTTGGTGGATTTGGATTGGTATAGCTTATCGCAAGTGCAAGTACAGTCGCTGAAACAAAGAGCCCTTCAAAGCTACTGTGAGTGAGATAATATGTGCCATTGCTGAGACCGCTGCTGGCGCTGCATGTGGTAGTACCAGCAAAGCCAGAAGCAAAAACATAGTTATCAAGCACCGGTACATCAAAGTAGCTATGAGAAATTGTTCCAGCATTAGACCCCACACGACCAGACACAGTCGTTGAAGTTGAGTCACCATTTGTCCCCACGCTCCCTAATGCCACAGCACGGGTTAACTGCGAACCAGAGAGCATGGTGCCAACAAGGCCACCAACGACGTTTGACATATCATCTGAATAAGAGACTTTGGCACTACGGTCTAAAAGAACATCGCTAATAGTACCACTACTTTTACCTGCAATGCCGCCTGCTCCACCTGTGATCGCAGCCGAATTGTCTCCTTGTACAGCCAAGGTCCCCTTAAATAAGGCCTGCGAAATGCTTCCGCTATTATCTGCGACGATACCGCCAGCTGGAGCAGTAGAGCTCCCACCAAACGAGTTATAGAAACCCACATCTCCTTCAAAGATAACTCGTTGAAGAGAGCCTTCATTAGTGGCGACGATACCACCCATTGTCGCTTCTCCTTTGATGCTGGCTTTTACTGTGACATCTTCAATCTTGCCAGACGTTTCGTTTGTCACAACAAGACCGGCCGCAATGGTACCTTCAAGGTGAGCGAAGCTTAAGTCGATATTACTGATCAAACCATGGTTGATGTTTGTGAGTGTGGCCGTGTTCGAGTCAACAGGAGTGCCCCCTACAAAATCGATGAGACGAAGATTTTTGACGACCGCAGTTGCTTCGAGAGATTCAAAGATTGAAAAGTTTCCTCCAGGATTTCTCCCACCAAAAAGAGCATGGCCTTTGCCGTCTAGTTGGCCTGGAAAAATCATGTCTTCAAATTGAATCGCATCACCAACAAAAACGTTATCGGCCAGTTCTACGAACTTGTTAACACCGCTGAGTTCTGCAAGCTGAGAGTACTTACAGATTTTAAGAGGATTGCTAGCGGTAATACCACGTCCACTCAAGCTTTGAGTTTCGAGCGTCACAAGGTTTTGTGCCAGTTCGCACGGTTCATCTTCAAAATTTAAGCGCGGAAGACCGCCAATAACAGCAGTCCATTGGGTTGCTGGAACAGTGCAGTTGCCTGCCGGGCAAATGGGAACTTCGGTGAGTCCGTGGGCCAATTGAACGTCGCCTGTGCTTTCACCGGTAACTCCACCATATAAAGAAGCAAAGCTGTAGTCAGGTGACCATGTTTTAGTTTTTGTTGATGCTAAATCACCTGCAAGTTCTCCAATATAACAGGAGGGGCCGGAACTACAGAAGTGCTGCAAACTGCCGGCAAAAAAAGAATTTGCGATAAAGCCACCACCGAAACCGAGGAGTCCTCCAAGATGGATCGAGCCCATGGTTTCTGTTGATCTCACGCTTGCGATAGAGCGGACATAACTGGCACTTCCGGTTAACGACCCGGCAATGCCTCCAACTTTCGTGGGACCAGAAACCAAACCACTTGAAACGGCGCGATTGATTGTTGAACCGAGTCCGGCAATGCCGCCGAAGTACATTGCACCAGCGCTACCTTCTGAAATGACGGAGCCTTTAAATGAAGCATCTTGAACTGTGCTGCTGGTTTCTCCGACGATGCCCCCAAGCTTATTTTTCCCTCGAACCGTGGTGTTTGTTACGAAAAGATCATTGAGAATCGCACCCGAGCCCACCTTCCCAACGACACCACCCGCCCAATCCATGTTGGCGTCAATTTTGCCATCGTTAATCTTAATGTGGTGGATTTCCCCACTCGCTGCAAGTTCACCCGCGATCGAGCCAACCTCCTCATCTCCTTCAAAGTCTGGTTTTTCAAGCGTGAGATGAACGACCTTTCCAGACACAGAACGGAATAGCCCAACTCGGTCTATGGCCGAGTCTTCCATCTTGAAACGGACATGTTTTAGTGTGTGAGCGAGACCATGAAAGACTCCACTAAATGACGCCGCTTGGCCGAGGATACAACTAGATTCTGTAGAACCGATGGGAATGAAGGTACTCCCATCTGAAATGCAGTCACTGTAAGCGTTGGGTGTGACAGTTAAGTTTTTAAAGAAGACCCACTCATTAAGATTCAAATCTGCGAGAAGATAGACGTTACTCACTTGATAGAGAGTTTTGGTCGCGTAGTTTTGTTGCCAGTCTTTAAGCTGGGCAAGATTGCAAAGGCCATATGGCCGATCGTTGCCAAGGCCTATGTCATCGAGGGCCGTGACGGCGACCCCGCTGTTGGCGATAGCGCAGATTTGCTGATCACTATAGTGAGCGTAGAAGCGGTTCTCGGTTGATTCCGCAAAAGCAGCCGCGGTATCAGTGGCCACGTAAGCATCGATGGACTTACCCGTGCAACCAGCTTTCAAGTACGATTGAAAGCGCATAGGAAAGTAGAAGTCCGCAACGAAATTGGGAATACGCGGTAAGCCTGTGATGGGGTTTGTTGTCGTAAGGCAGCTGTGCACAAGACCAGCGGAGCCTTCGATAATGACGCCCTTATCGGTTTGTATTGAGTTCGGAACTGATACTTTGATGGATCCGACAGAAGCTGCGTATGAATCGAGGATAACGGAATTGAAAACGCAGGCGCCAGGGTTGCTAGTCAGAGCGTCTGCCGTGCGACAAAGATGTAGACTAGTTGATTTAAAATCCGGTGGACTTGCACCGCTATCCCATGAGTTGCTGACCGCAAGGTCACCACTAGAGCATTTGAGATTTGAGAGTTCGAAATTTAAATCAACTTCTTTTCCATTTAGCGTGACTGCTTTTTTATAATCGCAGCGAATCTTACCTTCAAACGGAGTTCCACCATCCCAGCTCACAACAAGAAAGTTCCAATCTCCATTTTCTAAGAGAAGTGACACAGAATCCTCAGACATCACTTTAGAAAAGGATCCACCGTCGACTTGTTTTCCAGTAACAATCATTCCACCAACTGGAGCACTAAGTCCTGCGATGGTGACGGCGATCTTTGCACTACTTTTTCCGGCCTTTGAACAAGCTGTGACGATGATCAAAAGTAGCAAAATAAGAAGATGGTTTTTCATAGTTAACTCTTCGGAATAGTTATGCTTTATTTGAGTTTAAGTTAGGGCAGTCGAGAGGGCAGAAAGTATGAGGATTCAAAGACTTAAAGGCTTATTCTGGAGGAGGCATTATGCTTTACTGCCATTCTTGTTCGTCACTTCTTTGGCCCAGGCTCACCTAGACTCTGCCGTACCTGTTCTGAGCTTTCCTGACGGGGGACTCACGTCCGTTGAGTTTCAGCAAACCATCAAGACGTTTGAGAGTGTTTTTGCTAGCTACGCCGCTCGCGATAATCGAATTTTTGAAATTCTTTCTGACTGGAAAACGGATTGGCCGCAAGCGTTTGCTCGTCGCTGGGAAACAGATCATCTTGTTGTCTACGGTGGCATTGCGCGGATTCCGGGCAGCACCGTGGATTCATTCGCGCTGATACTGTGTCATGAAGTGGGTCATCTCTATGGTGGTGAACCTTTTAGCGATGAACACAATCGCATGGCGGTCGAGGGACAGGCCGACTATTGGGCGACAAGTGAATGCTGGGAAAAAATTATTCATGAACTTCCATTGCGAGAGGGAAGTGTGCAGGATCGGGGAGTGGCCGCTGCTATTGTTGTGACAGCTTTCTTTGCATCGAATAGAAATTTGCCAGCGCCGCGTGTGGATACACCAGATACAACTATCGTCGAGCGCATCAATCGCACGCATCCATTGCCACAATGTCGTTTGGATACTTATTTAGCGGGATTGGAATTGAACGAGCGCCCACTTTGTTGGTGGGCGCCGTAGAATTTAGATTGGCTGAATGCTTTGAACGTACATGATATTGCCAGTCGGTTGCGGATAACTACCACCGACTGAATAACCGCTAACACCAACACCCACGTTTGGAGTGAGACTGCCGGTTAAACGAACGCGAAAACTGGCATACTGTGAGTCCACTCGGTAGGGCTGAATTTGGCCACGATACATGGCGTTCACAGTGTCGAAAACTTGCTGATTCGTTGCCTGCAGTTGATATGTTCCACCACCGGCTTTAATCATCGGCTGACCACCACCGTTTACTGGAATGAGTACGAGTCCATCGCCGGTGCCGAGACCGCTACGAAAGGCGTTGCTAGAGCTGCTATTATCATCTTTCTTACCGCATGATACGGCGAAGAGAACGAGCAGACTGGTAAAGAGTAGTTTGAGGTTCATAGAGGTCTCCTTGAGAAGCGTTTCGGAGATTTCGTTTAGAACTTGAGTAGAAACTTGGGATATTGGTTGAACGAGATTTAAGTCCTCAGTATGATGAGGTTTTAGCACCCTATAGTTTAACTGGATAAAACGTGGACTTCCTAAGTCTATGATCCTGGTTCAAGTCCGGGTAGGGTGGCCATTCAAAAGCATGAAAAGAACCGATCATCGTCGTCGTACCTTCATCTCGGGCTCAGTCATTTATAAATTCATAAACTCCTTCGCCCTCGCTTGGCACTCCTAGAGCATCGATTCTTTTGCTGCTTTTGTGAGTGATTGGGTTATCGTTATGGAATGAAAACTTTATTACTCGTTCTGCTTCTCGCGAGCTGTGCTTCAACTCCTACTGACCCGAAGGATATGAAGCGCCACCAGCTTCAATCAATTGATTCGCAAATAGCTCATTTTGATATGTTGATCGATGGTGCGCAGGCGAGGAAGTCGTCAGGCGCAGATGCAAACTCGATTGATGCTGAAATCTATAATTACAAAATGCAGCTTAATAATCTTAAGTCCCAAAGACAGGCGATAGAAGTACAACACTGATTAGGGACAGCCATGGCCTGGTGGTGGTTCGCCTTGGGGCACGCAGCGGTTGTTGCCAGCAGGGCAGCGCAGGCGGACGTGGATATGGTCTTGATGATTCGTTTGATGTTGAAGGCTGCGAAGAACTCTCGTGTTGGCGGCAAAGTCGCCGGTCGAACGAGCATAATTACAAAGAGCGTTTTTTAGTTTGGTGTCGATGAAAATGCGTTGCACATTACCGTGGCGATGAAGTGTTTTCATGAGTTCCCAGTTTCGTTCTAAATCAAAATTCGGTGACACCGCATTGCCGACCACCATCGAAGGCGCGTAATACTGTTGGCCGGTGGGAATATGTTCGACTCCATCTCGCTTGTAGAATTGAATATCCACGTCCAAACCATTTTCATGAGACGCATGTCCATCAATCTCGCCACCCTCACTCGCACTCATTTCTTCGACTTGGAGTCGATCACGGCCGGGATATTTCTCATTCATTTCGCGGCCTGCTTCTGTGATCATGTTGAGCAGTGGGCGAGTGGCGAAGATGTTGTTTACATCGCGATAGAGTTGCATGTAGCCCTCGCCCTCGGCGGGGATGCATCCGCCTTCTTCCAGCGAGCCGTCGGTATAGAAACCCACCGCACTTGAAGCGAAGGCAGACATGACGAGTAATAAATTAAGAGCGAGAAACCACTTCATCACTTCTATTAAACCACACATTATGGACTGATAAAGCAGGTGTCTTTTACCTGACTGGCCCTGTCTGGGCTCCTAGGCTTATGATAAAAGGTCATGCTGGCCCTATCCAGCGCTTGAAGAGGCCAGGAAACGGATATTTTCTCTCCACCAGATCACATAAACTACAAAGATGAAAAAGACCCAAGACACATTAATGGTCGACCTCGCACGCTTCATCGAAGAGCACTGTCAGGTCAACCTCTCACTCGCCAAACTATCCAAGCAGGCCGGTTTGAGCACCACTCATTTGCAAAAAAGATTTAAGGCACACATAGGTGTGAGCCCAAAAGAATTCCAAGAGGCCTGTCGACTGAAGAGATTCAAAACACAGCTGAGAAACAAAAAATCAATTACCGAAGCTGTTTACGATTCCGGGCATGGCTCTACGAGCAGGATCTATGAACGACTCGACCAGCGTGTAGGGATGACACCCAAACAGTACCAACGCAAAGGTGAAGGACTGGAGATATCCTATGCGAGTGGAGCTACGCCCTTAGGACGGATCCTTATTGGTGCGACTGACCGAGGAATCTGTTTTCTTCAATTTGCTGAAAGTGATAAGAAGCTAATCGAGATGCTGAAGGATGAATTTCCCAAAGCGACCTTCGAGACACTCAAGAGATCCAATCAAGGCCAGTTTAAGCGTTGGCTTAAGGATCTGAATGATTATCTTGCGGGTACATTGGCGAAGCTGGATCTTCCCTTGGATGTGCAGGGCACGGCCTTTCAGTTAAGCGTGTGGAAATACCTTCAGAAAATTCCTCGCGGCAAGGTTCTCTCTTACACAGAACTCGCAGTCAAATTGGGTAAACCCAGTGCTGTGCGTGCTGTCGCCAGTGCTTGCGCGAAAAATAACATTGCTGTCGTGATTCCTTGCCATCGTGTTTTACGAGGCACAGGAGAGTTGGCAGGCTATCGATGGGGATTGGAGCGAAAGAAAAAATTGTTAGAATTAGAAAAGGGCCCCGAAGGGCCCTTCGATAAAAACTAGTAACGAAGTTCTACACAGCGAAGACCGCGAACACGACGACCGAAGCCCATGTCTTGGCGGCAGCGGTTCAACGGCGCTTAACAACGGCCGGTACGGAAGTTACGACGACCGTCGTAGCGACGCATGACCTGACCGCGGCGATTGACCATGGCCACCGAACAGAAGATCACGTCATCAATTTTCGCGTAGTCGGAATCAGACTCAAACTCCACCACAGCGGTATTGCTTGAGCTGAGTTCTTCAGCGCGAGAGGGGAAAGAGGCGAGAGTAAAAATTGTTACAGCGAGAGCAAGTACAAGTTTCATAGAAGACTCCTAGTTTAAAATTAAAGTTGCTGAGAAGGTGTAATCACAATGTCGACACGACGGTTTTGTGCACGGCCTTCAGCGGTTTTGTTAGAGGTGAGTGGTTTTGAAAAACCAAAGCCAGCGGTATCAAATTTCTTTCCTGCCATGTTGGTATCTGATTCAAAGAATTTAGCCACTGAAGCTGCACGTTGTTCAGAAAGCTTCTGGTTCGTAGCTGCGTTACCGACGGCGTCTGTGTGACCTTCGATCATGACGGCACTTGGAGACAAGTCTTGCAAAACAGTTTTGACTTTGCCCAAGACAGACATAGATTGCGCCGGCAATTCAGAGCGGCCTGAAGCAAAGTTTACTTGTTTAAGACGGATCACGAGGTTTTCACCCTGACGGTAAACTTCGGCTTCTGAGTCGTTGAACTTAGCGGCAGCGTTGGCGACAGCTTGGTCTTGCATTTCTTTTGTTTTGAGGTCGTTGCGTTCATTAGCAACGGCATTCAATGTGGCACTTTGGGCAGCGAGAGCTTCGTCTTTTTGCAAAGCTTCTTCTGTCACTTCAGCGTTGAGTTCATCAGCTTCCATTAAAGCTTTATTACGCGCATCGAGGGTAAGGGCACGTTGCTCAGGGGTTTGGTTCTGAGTGGCGACAGCTGTTTCCACCAAACTCAGGGTACGGTTGGCACTTGCCGAAGCAGCAGCAACGGCCGGGCCGTAAACAGTGGGCGCGTGGCGATCAGTTTCGATCGATTTTTCAGCAGCACGGTAGCGCATCATCGCCGTACGGTAAGTTTTTGGAATCAACTTACTGGCACCTTTTGACTTGGCGACTTCTAGAGTAGTTCTAATGGTTCCGAGCTTGTTCGTTTTGATAGCGATCAACTCTGCTTTAAGATATTTCGCGGTGATTTTCTCTTTGTCTGAAGTCTTCATCTCTTTGTAGTCATCTGCGTCTTGAGTGAATTCTTTCAAATCATCATCACCCGATTTGAGAGAACCAAAGTCAGCGCCCGCTGTCATCGCTTCATCACGAGCATCCAAAACTTCTTGGAGATCAAGATTACGGGCCGAAGCCTGAGACGTGGCTTCGTTTAAGTAGGCTTTAGAAATGCCTAGGGATTCATAGATATCTTTGTTGTTTTTTTCTTTTTTGGCGTCATTAAAAAGACCGTTAGCTTCTTGGAAAGCGACAGGAGCTAAGACATCCACATGATTTTTGCGAGCATCTTCGATCATGCCCTCTTGTGCCGTGATGGCGGCTTCAGGGCCTGCTGCGGTTGAGATCTGCACAGGCTCTGGGCGGCTGGCGCAACCTGCGAAGAGGAGGGCCAACATAAGGCCTGTTGGTTTATATAAATTCATAAGTGTTCTCCTGGTAGGGATGTAGTACATGCACTTAGAATAGAGACGAGTGTGTAGGCGGACTTCTTGGTCACGTGCAATTATTGTGCATGTAAAGACACAATGTCTGCGGTGAGTCGAAGGAAAGGATTAAGGATCGGTGATGAGTTTGCGACAAACAATGAAGCCGGAGCCTTCACCTTGTTGAAAAGTAAGTCCTTCGTTTTCACCGTACTGCACCCAGCGGCCTTGACTAATCTTGAGCTCGGCAGAACCAAACTCGAGTGGGTCTTGTGAGAGATCGCAAAGAACGATGAACTTTGAGCTGGGGTTTTGGCAGGTGAATTCAACTTCAGTGCCCTGTGAGTCTGAGCTCTTTTGGCAATATGTTGGAGGCGGTGCGGTTACCGGGGCACAGCTTGCAACGAGAGCACTAAGTAAGAAAAAAATCTTCATAACGAAAGAGTGTAGATTTAGGGTACACTTAGGGCAAGTATGAAAGTTCATATCCAGCATGAAGGCCAAATTTTTGTTCGCGACGTCGCGCTGGCCGATACATTTTGGCTGCGACTTTCTGGTTACATGTTCAGGCCCACCCCTCATGTGAATGGTCTGCTGTTTGAACCGGCTTCGGCGATGCAAACGACCTTTATGTGGTTCAGCTTAGACATGGTGTTTTTAAGTGCCGATAACCGTGTGGTGAAAATCTTGCGCGGAGTGAAGCCTTGGCGGCACACATGGTTTTATCGAAACACTGCTAAAGTGCTCGAGGTTCCCGCCGGTGTCGTTCCGGCGTCACTCAATGTTGGCGACACTCTCACGATATCTCCTGCCAGCTGAAGTTTCCCATGCACCGCCAAGTAGGCCTCTTTGCCAATACAGATAACTTCCTGGGGTTTAATTAATTTTATTTCTGATTGCAGCCAAGGCCTGCACGCCGCAATTTCCGGTGGCCGTGGTTTTTTGCCGTTGGCGGTGCGAACTGCATAAGTGATATAGCAGTCGGCGAGATTTACATTTTCTTGGACGAGACGTTTGATGAGTTCTTCGCGGGCCACAGGGTTAGGATCACTGAGCACGAACACAAATTTGGCTTGCGGATCATCCGCACTTTTTTGCGGGGCCAGTTCACAGCGTCCGCAGGCCCGGCATTTTTCCAGATTTTCATTCCAATCTTCCCACGTCGACCAGCTTCTTTGCACTCCAAGGGTGCCATGGAGTCGTTGAAACTCGGCCACACGAGCTGGAGCATCCGCCAAGAGCTGTGAAATCAGCTGACTTTCTGGCAGCCGATCCCAGTAGCGCACGGCCATTTCCTTTTTCATCATGGCGACTTTCACACGGGCGGGATTAAAAATCGAAGAGTAGTAGGTCTTCCAAAGATCCTCTTTATGATCCGGCGGAAGTTCGCGCTCCGGAATACCTGGAAGAAAACTTAGTTCCTTCTGGTCCCAGGCGATAGTTTCATCTTCTGTCATGATGACCCACTTCATGCCGTTAAAGCGATCTTTAAAAAACGGTGCGGCCAAACGAGTGATGCGATGATCAGAGCGATACCACGCCTGATACCAAATTCCATCTTCGGTTTTGATTTCACGAAAACGTACGAAGGCATGCATCTTGTGCAGATCACGCCCGACGGAATGGCGACGAGATTCCAGTTCTCGGATATCTGGATCAACGCCGATGCTCATGAGGCGGCGTTCTTCGTTTTGAATCCGCCAGGCAATTTTATAAAGCAGTGCCCAGGTGGAGTCGTCTCGATGGGCGATGACAAACATCGCGGCCAGTACAAATTCACGGGGAAGCTTTAACTCACTTGGCATGACACTTGGAGTGTAGGGAGATCCCAGAGGAAACTCGTGCGGGTCACACTGCCATTGAATTTTTTCAGGTGAAATATTTTGCGCCAACAGATCACGTGCTTTCTGTCGCCAATCATCCCACGTACGATCAAGTGGCACTGTGATCATACTTGTCCTGTGAGTGCGGAAAAGAAATCCAATTGAGGTGAGGGAGCTTCAGTGATTTTCACTTCAAAATGTGAAGAGTCAATAAGGCGTGCCGCTTGGTGATCATCGGCGGTGGTGATAAAGAAGCGTGCTTTTTTCACCCACGAAGATGCCCCAAGATCTATCATGCGAATTTTTCGAAGACGTCTTGAACCGAGAATTCGTTGTACCATAGTCTCGCCCAGGCCTGGCACACGCAGGAGCATCTCTTTAGGCGCGGTGTTCACATCTACCGGAAAGAGATGGCGGTTGCGAAGCGCCCACGCCAGTTTGGGGTCTTTATCTAGTTCAAGATTCTCGTGCGTGTCTGGAAGAATCTCATTGATCTCAAATCCGTAAAGTCGGATCAGCCAATCGGTTTGGTAAAGTCTATGCTCACGCATTAAAGGTGGCGGTGAGGGAGGTAAGTGGGGATCACTGTCGGGAATTGGACTAAAGGCACTGTAATAAACTCTACGCAGTCCTTGGGATTCATAAAGTGACGAGGCCTTGAGCATAATCGCGCGGTCATTTGTGGCGGTCGCACCCACGATCATCTGCGTACTCTGGCCACCAGGAGCAAAAAGCGGAGCACGTCGGGAATTTTTTCTTTCCGCTTCGCTTTCGAGAATGCCTTGTTTGATGCTGTTCATGGAGGTTTCAGTCTCAAGATGGCTCTTGGCAGGTGCCAGCGTATCCAGATCAGCTTGTGTGGGGAGCTCAATGTTGGCACTTAAGCGATCTGCGTAGAGGCCAGCTTTTTTGATAAGCGCCTCTGAACAACCAGCGACCGCTTTGAGGTGAATGTAGCCGCCGAAGCGATGCTCGAGTCTGAGTTTCTTCGCCACCTGGATCATCTCTTCCATGGTGTCATCCGCACTTTTGGCGACTCCAGAACTTAAGAAGAGTCCTTCGATGTAATTGCGTTTATAAAAATCCATGGTGAGATCCACGATCTCGTCGACGGTAAACTTCGCGCGTTTGACTTGGCTCGAGACACGGTTCACGCAGTAGGAGCAGTCGTAGACACAAAAATTGGTGAGAAGAATTTTGAGTAGTGAAATACAGCGGCCATCAGGCGTGTAGCTGTGGCAAATGCCGGAGCCCTGGGCGTTTCCGATCCCTCCGGCCTGAGCTTTCCGCTTTACGCCAGAGCTGGCGCAAGAAGCATCGTATTTGGCGGCGTCAGCGAGAATGGTGAGCTTGTCTTTAAGTTCCATTCCCTAAGTTTATTACGGATAATGTACGGAAATCAAGTGTCATCATCCCAATCAAAAGCCGGCAGTCCGTGGGGGCGGCCAGACGTGGCTTCAACAGCAACTTGAGTTGTACCTGGTGTTGATTTAAGCCACTGATCAAGGAGGTTGTTCAATCGCATCGCCTGTCGCCAATCACGAATCAGCAAGTTTGCGAGCTCGCTTGAGTAGAGTTCTTTTTTTGGAATCGGCCGCCACACATAATACGCCGTGAGCTTGAGCCAATCGATGTGCTTATGATCAAGGGGGTAGTCGCGGGGTTTTGTTTTGAGTTTGTGTTCGTCGCCGAGTTCACCAAAAAGTTTTCCGAAGGTCTTGTCTTTAAAAAGCGCTTCGAGTGCCTCAGGCTTCGCATCGATCCACTGGCGAACGCGCTTTACTTGAGACGCGTTGGCCATGTAGAGGCCACCGGCACTGAAGATCTCATCGGGGTTCGGCGAAATCATAAAGTAGAGGCTCGGAAGATCTTCAAAGCGACTGCCCGAATCGCGATCACCATTAAGAGTCATGAAGTCTTTGAGTGGGCCTTTCTCGAGAGCGCGCGAAGCCGGTCGTTTCAGATTACCAATATTACGTTTTTTAAATTTGTAGGCCGGGAATTCCATTTCAAGCACAGACGTGACATTGAGGGCCAGTGCCTTCATGGGATTGAGGATGACTTCTTCATACTGCTTTTGGTTCTTTTCCAGCCATTGAGCGTTTTTTTGTTTCCCCGCCAGAGCAAGGAAATCGAGTGTCTTGGATGAAAAGCGTGGAGTGGCCATGAAACATTATGAGAAGTTAGAGCGGGATTGTCTACCTGAGCGTCATGGTCGGAGTTAGACGAACCTTGGCTTTGCCGGCTTGTGAGAAATGATCACCCTTCGTAAACTAGAGCAGTCTGCCAAACTTAATTGAGGTGTCTTCTATGAAATTTCTCGTTTTGACTCTCGTCGCAGCGACCGGTTTACTGTTCGGTTGCTCTAGCACGAAACCAACTTCACACACCCCGACCCGCAGCATCTCATCAGACATTGATGAAGAGGCGATGGCGCGGACCTACGATCGTTTGCTCGCCAGCGAAAATCCAGCTGAAGAAATGGCGGGTTATTTCAATCGCGTGGTGGCGATCTATTTCCGCTCAGAGAATTTGTTGAAAGACTACGATAAACATCTCGATGATCTTTTCCAAAATAAGAATGACGCCAAAATTACCGATCTCCAAACTCACGAGTCGTATGCACGTTTGATCTCAGCTTGGATTTTGCGCGAGCGGATGACTGGCAAATTGACCTACATCTACCGCCGTAACATAGAGGGTATGTTTAATAAAGGTGACGGCAGCGCTGAGGCAGAGGCCGCTCGTCAACGTGTCTTGAGAGTGAACAACGCTTTCAAAAGAGCACTTAAGAAACATGGCGCTGGCGAAAACAAGATTGCTCTTCAATCCCTCTACACGGAATTGATCCAAGAGTTGCAAGAGTACCGTCTGGAGAAAAGAGAACTGCGCAACAGCAGTATGAAGGTAGAAGAGAGTGCCCTCGGAAAAAATCTTTTCGACTCAAGCAAGGATCAAGAGAGCTTCATCCAAAAAAATCGTGAAGTGATTGACGCTCAGATCGCTGTGGCCACTCAAGACACACAACTGAATGAAGAGATCGCTCAAATTGAACCTGACGTGCAGGCGTACCTTGAAGACCAGTTCTCAGGTCGCGAACCGCAGGCCGTGGGCGACGTCGTGCCAAGCTCAAGTTCAAAAGGTAACTTGACCGGTGCCACATTCAAAACTGGCCGCTGGGCCTTGACTTACGATGATGGTCCTTCTGCGAAACACACCTCAAAAGTCCTTGATAACCTCGAAGCGCGTGGCATGAAGGCGACGTTCTACTGGTTGTCTTCTTTGACTCCAAGCTACCCGAGCATGATCAATCGCGCAAAAGCTCTCGGCATGGCGCTGGGTAACCACTCTCATTCACACGCCAATCTTCCGAAGCTTGGTCCTCAAGGTTTGAAGCGTGAAATTACAGACTCGACGGCAACGCATGCTCGTATGTACGGCCAGAAGGTTGAAGTCTTCCGCTGCCCTTACGGTGCTTGTGGTGGGAATGGTTCGAACATCCGTCAGTTGATTGCGAACGAAGGCATGGTTCACACGTTCTGGAACATCGACAGTCTTGATTGGCAGGATAAGAATGCCGCGAGCATCACAAATCGCGTCACCAAAGCGATGGCGATTGCAAAGAAAGGCATTATCCTGTTCCACGATATACATCCCCAGTCTGTTGAATCAACTCGTATGTTGATGGACGCATGGGTACCAGAAGTAAAAGCCGGTCGCATGCGCCTTCTGACTGTTCCTCAAGCGATCAGCGAACTCAATAGCACCGCTGGAATGCAGTGAAACTAGTCTTTCTCCTTTTGCAGGTCGTGTTTCTCACGGCCTGTACAAATTCCAAGAAAACAGAACTTGAAAGTCTTGAGGGCGCCGCGAGCGCCTTCAGGACTATCTTTGATATCAGTCTTTCGAGCGCCACGAATAAGCCTAAGGTGTTGTCCTGTAACATCAATGGTGGCGAGGCGATGAATATGATGATGCCCCTCAAGGCCCGCATAGATGCTTTGATGGAGTCTGAGAAACAGGCCTATCGCAATGACCCCAAAGCCTATGTTTCATCACGAAATGTCGTCCAGTGTGAAGAGAGCTGTGTGTGTGGCCTATACGCTCAGCTTTATGAATCCCTTGAAGTGCCCGCTGAAGCCCTCAATAAAAAAGCGGAAGCTGAAACTCAGGAGCAGCGTTTGAAGTGTGCTCAGGCGCTGACAGACCTGTGTGATTCTAAGCTACTGCAAGAGTTGCGTGCAGAGGCCCTCCAGCAGTAGAGCAAGAATAATTTACAAAACCTTCCGTAATCACGGTAGTTCCCTTTACCTGCTCATGAAATAGATTGATAAGGACTCATTCAAAATAGGAGTCCTTCAATGATTGCTTTGTTGCTCATGAGTCTTTCAGCGTCCGCTGCTCTCGATATGACAGAAGTCTATAAACAGCGAATGGAAATTGTCCGTATGGGACAGATCGATGAGAAGTCTGGCCGTGAGAGTGGCGTGATCGAAAATCTCGTTGGCGGTCAGGTGGAGACATCGCTCGCCAATATGGAAGCGCGTGGACTAACCAGCGGAGTTGTTCGTCAACAACCATGGTCGGGTCACTACTGGGCGCATTTCTCTGGCGGTATCGGAATGCGTTGGGCGGACCCAAATTTTCCAGGTGAAGACTGGGGCGATGGTGAGAACTATGTTGTTCGCAATCGTTGGAACCAGACTTGGTTTGACTATCTTTCTCCGGCAGAAAAGTATGACTACTTAACAGGTGTTGATCCTACAGAAGCCGGCTCACTTACTAGGCAGCAATGGAACTTGGGCCGCAGCGAATACAATCGTACCGGTTCAGTGGCCACGTGGCAGGGTATCTGTCATGGTTGGGCACCCGCCAGCATTTACTTGCCGTACCCACGTCGTGATGTGGCCTTCAAATTTCCACAAGGCGACTTGGTTCTTAAAGTCGACGATATCAAAGCATTGGGCTCTTTATACTGGGCCAATGGCTCGTATGAAACTTCATTTGCAGGTTACCGTTGTAATTCAGATAACCCACCGGTTAACGCCGAAGGGCGCGTGACTGATCCAAATTGCTTTGATGTGAACCCAGGTGACTGGCATATCGCTCTTGTGAATATGGTGGGCGCACGCAAAGAAGCGTTGATCATTGATGCGGCTGAGAGTTCAGAAGTATGGAACCATCCGGTGGTGAGCTACAGTCTTCAGTTCTTCGATGCGACTAATATTAACCGTCGTTCAAATTCATACCGCGATGTCATTCGCGAAATCGCACACACTCCGAATCTTCGTCATAGCGCGACTCGCTCAGCTCAGGCGAAGTATGTGGTGGGTGTTGTATCGACGGCCCTGATTACGATTGAAACTATGCCGGGCACAACGGGTGATGAGAATAACGAAGTAAAATTCGTCTACGATCTGGAGCTTGATGCGAATCTCCGTGTCGTCGGTGGGGAGTGGCGTGATAAGGCCCGGCCGGATTTCATCTGGCGTCCACGTCCAGGCACCAAGCCCACCTTGCCAGCAGACAATATCTCACTGGATATGTGGCGCATGGGTGATGCAAATTGGCGTCGTGGCTCTCTTATGAACAGCGCAAAGGGTGCTCCATTGCGTCAGTTGGTGGAAGAGCTTTTCCGTCTTTCGGCTCAGTAGTAATTTTCTTGAGACCAGGTTAACGCCTGGTCTTTTCATCTAGATTTTTGCCGTTTGCAGGTCTTTGTAAAACGCCAAGTAGCGCTTCATCACGTGACGTGGGTAGTCCTTCGGACGCACTTTACGATCAAGTGCTTTGCGAACGTTCTTCGGGCCCATGTTGTAAGCCGCCAAGTAGAACTGACCGTGGCCTTCAAACTTTTTACGCAACCAAGAAAAATAAGCAGTACCGAGGCGGATGTTTTCTACCGGGTCACGAAGCGTACGATCGCCACGCCATTTTGTTTTAAGAATGCCTGCCATCCATTTACCCGTGCTTGAACGCAACTGCATCAAGCCGATTTCACCCACCGGACCTTTGGCCGCTGGATTAAAGCTCGATTCACCGGCAATCACCGCCATGACGAAGAATGGATCAAAGCCATGTTTGTTGGCCTCAACGATAATAGCTTGAGTAATATCATGAGCATTCTTTTTGAATTTCTTCGGCAGACGTTTTTCCACGGTCGCCAAGATGCTTTGCTCAAGCTGTAAGTGTGATTCAGAAGCTTTAACGTCGCTCTTCTTGTAGCGCTTACCCAGCAATTCACGGGCATGTTCCACACGGTCGTCTTGCTTGATGCTGGCAAGTTCACGCTTGGTTACGGCAAAGGCGTTAAAAGCAAAAACCATAAATAGAATAAAGCATTTCATCAGGACCTCGTTTGTACCTTATGTATCGC
>JAKFUR010000096.1 GCA_021732585.1 Bacteriovoracaceae bacterium | reverse complement strand
ACATCGCGCGCATCGGTGCACCTGAAACAGCGTCTCGTCGTTTGACTCTCGTGCAAGCGTTCAACTCACTGGGTACGGCCGTGGCGCCCTTGCTCGGAGCGGCCCTGATTTTCCGCACCGGCTTCAGCGGTGCTGAATCTGTGGTGGGTCCTTATGTCGGCTTGGCGATCGTATTGGTGTTGCTGGCCGCTGGAGTGCACTTCACACACTTGCCAGAAATCCAAGAGGAGAAAGACGAAGCCGGAGCTGGAGCAGGCAAACTTAGCGATCATCCGAAATTAATTTTGGGGATTGTCGGGATCTTCTTCTACGTTGGTTCGGAAGTGGCCATCGGCAGTTTCTTAGTGAGCCTCATGAACCTTCCTGAGATGGGCGGCATGATGGAAGTAGAAGCCGCCAAATACGTGGCGCTTTACTGGACCGGAGCGATGATCGGTCGCTTTGCGGGGTCGGCGTACATGCAGAAACTCGGTCCTGCACGCACGCTGTTTTATCACGCTGTGGTAGCGGTGTTCTTGATCGCCTCAAGTTTCTTCCTCGGTGGGCTCAACGCTTTGGCGTGTTTGCTCTTTGTGGGTTACTGCAACTCGATCATGTTCCCAACAATTTTCACCCAAGCGCTTGATGGCGTCGGTGCTTATACTAAAAAAGGTTCGGCCTTGTTGTGTATGGCGATCGTCGGCGGAGCGATCGTACCGTTGCTACAAGGTTCAGTCGCTGATAGCAGCCTCGGTCTGCGCACGTCGTATCTTGTACCGTTGTTAGGCTACGTCTACATCGCGTACTACGGCTGGTACTGCGCTCCGAAAAAGAAGGCCGCATGAAAGCTCGCGTCGCCATCGGCATTGATATTGGTGGAACTAACACGAAGCTCGCGCTGGTTACTAACGAAGGTGCGATTCGTGGAGCGAAGAGTTTCAAGACTCAGGACTATCCGGATTTTCCGGCGTACCTGAAAGAGCTCACACGCCAGATCCAAGAATTGATCGAACTCAAAAAAACTACCTCATTGGCGGAAACGCCGATCGCCGGGATTGGCGTGGGCGCGCCGAACGCCAATTGGAATAACGGCCACATCGTTTCTCCCGTGAATTTGAAATGGGGGAAGGTGGACCTTGCTCATCAATTAGAGGCAGCCGTGGGGCTGCCAGTCGAGTTGGACAATGATGCAAACACCGCCGCTATTGGCGAGGCCTTGTTCGGTGTCGCTAAAGGCGAGCGAGATTTTATCATGGTCACATTGGGAACGGGTGTAGGCACCGGCATTTATGCTGAAGGCCAGATCATCCGCTCGGTGAATGGCAAGGCCGGCGAAGGCGGACACATTGTGATCGAGAAAGACGGCCGTCAGTGCGCGTGCGGAGGTAAGGGCCATCTCGAGGCCTACGCTTCATCTCCCGGAGTTGAACTGACCGGCGAGAAAATTTTTGGTCGCAAGATCACCGCGAAAGAAGTGTCGGACCTTTGTACGAAGGGCGATGCGCTGGCCAACAAAACGGTTGATGAAACCGCGGAGTGGTTGGGCCTTGGTCTCTCCACGATGGCCGCTGTGCTGAATCCGACCATGTTCGTGTTGGCCGGAGGCGTGTCGCAGATTTCAGAAGACTTCGATAAGCGCGTGCAGCACTGGCTCGACGTGTATGCCTTCAAGGCGATTCGTCACGAGGCGCGCGTGCGGACCACATCAACCAATCAAGAAAACGGCTCCGTGCTCGGAGCCGCGGCGCTGATTCTCCATGGGAAGCATTAGAAGCAGGTTGACCGACTAGACTTTTGAAAGTTTTACAGGCTTCTCGTCTTCGCGGTCAGAAGTACTCAAATACGCCCTACACTGATGGGATGCTTAATAGACATCTACTGGTGGTAGGTTTTTGCCTGTTCTCATGGGTGGGTCACGCCCAAGAAAATTGTGCGCCTCCGATCACCAAAGAAAACGTGGAAGGTCTGCTCATTGAGACTCGAGACAGCTACTTTCCGGAGCTGGCCGATGTTTCGCTGCGACTCGATACCTTTCGTTCGAGGGCCTATTTTTTCCAGGCCCAGCCGATCGTCAAAAGCTTGACTCGACGTCGTGCTAATCGGCGTTATCATGTGCAAGTCAATCTCAGGTTACTTGAATGTCCACCGTCTATGGAGGCACTGCAGGCCATCATGGTGCATGAGCTTGAGCATGTCGTCGACTACACGGGTTGGAGTTCAGCTCGTCTCATTAAGCACGGGGCCAAATACTCCTTATCTATGAAGACTAAGATTGCGTACGAACGGGCGACAGATCATAAGGTGCTAGCAAAGGGGCTTCACGAAGGCCTGGCCCAGTACCGTGAATGGGTCTATCAGTGGTTGAGTCCCAAAGAACTTTTGTCTAAGCGACGCATCTATCTCACACCCGAAGAAATCCGCGCTTCTCCCTAGTTTGCAACCCCCGCTCCCCATGTTAGCGTTTATCTAGGGGGGTCTTATGCAGCCATATCATCAGCTCTTGCGTCGTGTACTCGACGAAGGTGTGAAGAAAGAAGACCGCACCGGTACAGGAACACTATCTGTGTTCGGACATCAGATGAGATTCAATCTCAATGATGGGTTTCCCATGATCACCACCAAAAAAATCCATATGAAATCTATCGTGCACGAACTCTTGTGGTTCCTGCAGGGTGATTCAAACATCAAGTACCTCAAAGACAATGGCGTTTCGATCTGGAATGAGTGGGCCGATGAGAACGGCGAACTCGGTCCGGTGTACGGTGTGCAGTGGCGCTCATGGAAAACCCATGATGGCAAAACCATCGATCAGATCAAAAACTTGATCGACATGATTAAGAAGAACCCGGACTCACGGCGCTTGATCGTGTCGGCGTGGAACGTCTCGGACGTCGACAAGATGGCGCTGCCTCCGTGCCACACACTTTTCCAATTCTACGTCGCCAACGGGAAACTTTCCTGTCAGCTTTATCAGCGCTCGGCTGATATCTTCCTGGGCGTGCCGTTTAACATCGCCTCCTATGCTTTGCTGACTTTGATGGTGGCACAGGTGTGCGGATTGCAGCCGGGGGACTTCGTGCACACCATGGGTGATGCCCATTTGTACTCGAATCACCTTGAGCAAGCGCAGTTGCAGCTGACTCGTGAGGCGTATGCTCTTCCAACATTGAAAATTAATCCCGACGTAAAAGATATCTTCAGCTTTAAGTTTGAAGATTTCACGCTCGAGAATTACCAGGCACATCCTCACATTAAAGCAGTGGTGGCGGTTTAATATGCGTATTTCCATGATCGTAGCGAAGAGTTTGAACGATGTGATCGGCGTGGGAGGAAAACTTCCGTGGTCACTCAAATCCGATCTTCAGCACTTTAAGAAAACCACCACCGGTCACCATGTGATCTTAGGTCGCAAAACTTTTGATTCGCTCGGGGGCAAGCCGCTGCCAGGTCGCATGCACTTGGTGATCTCCAATGATCCAAAGCCGGCGAGTGAGAACGTTCTTTGGTTCAACTCAGTTTTCCGCGCGCTCAAACACGCGGAACGCCAAGGCGAAGCAGAAGTCTTCATCATCGGCGGCGCGCAGATTTATAAAGCCTGCATGACGCTGATCGATCGTTTGTATCTCACGGAAGTGCAAACCAAATTGACGGGGGACACATTCTTTCCGCCGCTGTCCCACAAGAACTGGAACTTGGTGAGTGAAGTGGTGGTGCCGGCGGATGCTGACAACCAATACCCATTCACGATTCGTGTGCTCGATCGGAAAAAATTCTAATGTGGGTCTTGCTGTTGATTCCGATGGCCTTCGCCCAGATCGAAGGCCGCTGGCTCTCGGAAGATAAGGACGGCGAGGTCGTGGTCTACAAGGAAGGAAGCAAGTGGTTCGGGCGCTTGGTGCGCATCAAGCTCACTCCCGAAGCGGACCCGAAGGTCGTCGGTACCATCATCGTCAAAGACATGAAGCAAGACGGCGACGAGTGGAGCGGCGGCACGGTGTACGATCCGAAGTCCGATAAGACCTATAAAGGCAAAATGTGGCGTGACGGAGACAATCTCAAACTGCGCGGCTACATCGGCATCTCACTTCTAGGAAGAAGCTCCACCTGGACCCCGCTCAAAGAGGGCGAGGTCGGGATCCAGGGTGACGCCTTGGAAGAGAAACTCACGCCCTAGTGGTAGTGCGAATCTTCGCAAACTGTCGTGCCGCTGCGATAAATGCTTTGGTGGATCGCATCGACCGCCCACTCTTTAAGATCCTTGTGCATCGTGAAGAGCTGCTTCTTCGCTACATCGTTACTGGGCCTGAGCGGGTAGTGGGCCCATTGGCCTTGCATGCCTGAGTCGGAGTCTTCGAAATCCATCGACATCTGCGACGTCTGCTTCTGGGTGGTCACGAGTTTTCCTGCGCGCGTGTAGTAGTCGACGATAGAAGTGTGGCGGTAGTAGTAGGAAACCTTCAGGGTCACGTCGTCGCACTCTTGGCCGCAGTTTTCAATGTCGCTATATTCCACCTCGAGTGTGTAGTCGAAGTTCGGTCGCATCTCAGCGAGTTCAAGAATACGCGGGTACGTAGTGCAGCTCGAGCGAGTGATGGCCGTGAGGCCATCTTGTGCTGAAGCGACGGCCGCGAAGAGAAGTTGGGTGGCGAGCATGAGTAGGAATGTTTTCATGGCAAATCCTTTCTTATAGAAGAAGCATTAGTTACAACGATCAGCGCTATAGTGGAGACAACGTCCGTCATTTTGTCTCACTGTGCAGTTGGGTCTACACTGAGCATGAGGTGCACAGAAGTCAGGGCCGTAATGCAGGCACCGACCGTCGTTCTGGCGGACCGTGCAGTTTTGCACGCAGGTGACTCGTGGTTCTCTTGGGGGACGCTCATCACACTCATGATTTGTCGATTTGTCAGCGAAGCCTTCTGACTTGAGCAGAGTCACTTCTGTCATAAGTTCAGCGATGGTTGCTGAACTGGCCCGGAGCTGGCTTTCCAATTGAACAATTTTTTGCGAGGAAGTAAGACGTGTCTCGGCTTTTACTGCGCCGATGGTGAAGAGCAGGAGCAGGGACAAGAGGACAGCTTTCATAGAACCTCCGTTGGGGGTAGTTGAACCGACAACTTACCCGAAATTTTGTTGAGAGTGCGATAAGTGAAAAGGTTGTGGTAACCGGTCTAGGTACCAGGTTACCTGGCCAGGTCACTTTACTCATTCAGGGTGCGGTACCAAACCTCACCTTGGAAATGGACACCTACAATGTCAGTGCGACCGCTTCGGTAACTGACTTCGATGCAAAGATCAGTTCTCGGACAGGCAGCACTTTTGATCGAACTAATATACTGCGTATCCACGCCATTTTGGATTTCCTCGCGCATGAGATAGGTGCTGAGGTTTGCAGGTGAGATAGCGAAAGCAAGTGTCGGTAGGAAGCTGCAGGTGAAAAATAAAATTTTAAGGTGAGACATGATAACTCCTGGGTTGTTACTTCGTATGAAGTGAACGCAAGTTATCACTGCCTGCTGTCGCTTATGAGGGACTTGAAATAAATCTGGTAACCGGTCTAGGTACCAGGTTTTGAGAGAGGAATCAGGCACGTGGTGAGGTGGTAGACCTCCGTGGGATTGCCGCTGGAGAGGTCACTGGCGATATCATAGATCGCCTGCTGCAGGCGCTGCTTGGCCTCGGCCACCCTAGAGGGGTCGACGGCGATGCTGAGATTTGTGATGGAGCGACGGGAGAAGTCTTCCGGGCCTGAGTGCTTGAGTTCGGCTTTGGCGCGGTCGAGGACTTGTTCGTAGTAGCGGCGGGTGATGTCACCGGCGGTTGAAGTAGGAAAGCGAATATTGTTAGAGGCTTTCGACCAAACCCCGTTTGAGAATTTCGCCAATCCCAGGCGTGATGATTTCTCTAAACTCGCCTCAACCTCGAGACTGGTAAGACCCAGCGAACGGGCGAGACCGATGGGCGTTTTATCCGTCTGCTGACAGGTGAGGAGATCGAGGATCGCCAGATCGTACCAGTGATCGAGCACGGAAAAATGTTTTGTTGGATATTCCTCGAAACTTTCGGCGGCGAGCTTGCGTTTTGATTTGAGGCCGGGGAAGGCGTCGAGTTTTTCTTGGATGGTATCGAAGACCAGGGCCTCGCGTAGCTCACCTTGGGCGAGTTCATCGAGGGCGAGAACTTTGATGAGGGTGGGGATTTTTTTATCCGGAACCGCGGCGGTTCCCTTCAAGAGCTTCATCATGAAAACGTGCGAGATACCGACTTTCGTTGCCAACGCGCGGATAGAAAATTTAGGATTCTGTCGTTGAATCCGCTCGAAGGCCTTCTTGATCACGATGTGCGTGCGATTGCTCATGGGTTTTTAGCAAGTACGCAGGATAGCAATGTGAGGTTACGGATAAAAACATTGCGCTCGTCATAGGCGGCGTGGCCCCGCTCTCTTAAGCGTGTCCACGCGGTGTGTTCGACTTGGATGAAGAGTTCATTTTTGGTGTAGGCAAAGAAGAGATGAGGATAGCTACTGGGGACGCGAGGGAAGCTGAGAACGTCATCGGTCTCTAGACGCATGCTCATGATGTAGCGAGCGACGGCCGGAAGATTATCAACGCCTCCGCAGAGGGGACCAAAAAAATCAGGATTGAAGAGGAGCATCGCTGTCATGGTAGGCTTAAAGAAGGCCACCTCAGGATCTCCGCCGCCGCCCACGCCCGAAATGCCACCGGTGCTTTCAAGGGTCACGACGTTATCTAGTCTGCGTGGTTGCATCTGTAGGTCTTTACCGAGTTCCACACGCATAGTCTCAACGATCTCGTGGCCGAATTCCGGTCGCTGAGCATGCGCGTAGACGAGACTGGTGAGTTGGTAGTTTTCATCAGGATATCCCAAGGCCCCGAGAGTCTCATGAATCAACAAAAGAGAGTTTTCGGGAGTGTCGTTTCTCTCGAGAATGCGATCGCGATTGAGCACAATAATGCGCTCTTTGGTGAAGTAAACACTTCCGTAGCGTGAGCCGGAGCCAGTGAGTGGCGTGTTGGTGGCATTCACGCACAGGCGGATACTACGAATCTCACGAATGATTTGTTTCGAATCAACCCAGGCGGTTTTAAATGGGGGAATGAGTGTAAAAATTCCTTCGAGCTGTTGGTAGTAGCTTTCTTTGTCACGAGGCTCAAGGTGCGCCAGGCGCGTAGGTAGATCATACCTTTCCTTAAGTTCACGGCAAAAGTCCTCGGCCGCAAAGACCGGTGTACCTAGAATAAGGAAAAAGAGGACACGTAGAAGCATCATAAGCTCTGACCGTTGCAAGAGGTGCGCCGGCCCAAAGAGGCCAGCGCTTTATCTGAGTGACTAATTTTTTTACAACTGTCATTCACAGATCGTCACGGAGTCGATGGCTTCGGGCCCGTATGTTGTCACGGCAAGTGCCCCACCTCGTTTTTCATAAACCACGGTGTAGTACCGTTCCGGCAGAACAATCGTTTGCAGAACACGGTTACGGTTGCAGCTCGTGGTCACTTCGTAAGTGAGCGTCTCGTCCCACGGGAGCGGCAGGGTCACTGTCTTATCATCAGGAACGATCTCTTTTACGTCATCGACGCTTAGACCATTTCCGAGGTGAAAGGTGTAGCTCATGCTATAGACCGTGGCCTTGTTCACACCTTTTTGTGTGAGGGTGATGTCACTATAAGATAGCATCGGGCCATTCCCCATCTCCGAACGACAGGTCGGGTAGACACCGCGAAGATCAGGACAGTTGGCCAAAGCGCTGTGGGCAAACAGCAGAGCACAGAGAGTTGTTAGAGTTTTCATTAGAGGAGGTCCTTGATTTGGCAAGCGGTGTAGTTTGAGACGCGGGCATCGCGGTAGCGCACGCCTGCACCGATCGCGAGGGTTTTGTATTCAGGATAAGGTGCAAGATTGGTGGGCACAAAAGCGTTTTCGATGATCAAATTGCCGTTGCTTTCGACGCGGATACTGGTGAGGGCCCGCAATTTAGTTTTAAGTTTCAGATCGGTGTTGGGCTGGGTGACTTCCACCTCAACGCTGCGGATGTTCTGTAGCTCGCCTTCGACGTAATAGTATTCAAGGCTCCCGGCGATCAAAATATCAGGAGTGCGCTCGGAGGCTTGAAGGTTCGTGGTGGTGGAGTTGAAGTTTCCCTCCTCAAGGGTGCGGCTATGGCAGTTCGTCCAATAGCCTCGGTATTCATTTGTGGTCCGTCCTGGTTTAAGCATCAGGACCTGGGCAAACGTCGGAGCATCGGCGGCTTCAAAACGATCGCGGTAGGCACGGGCAATCGGGTCTTCGTCCGGCGAGCCGGCGAGAGCGGCACTTGTGACTAATAGAGCACTCATCAAAGTTAAAAAACGCATGGTCATCTCCTGGCGAGCTGGTTGGTTAGGCCGACTATAGGAGAAGAAGGTAGGAGGAGGGGGCGGTTTGAAAAAGATGTGGTAACAGGTTTAGTTACCGATCACTGTAAAACATGTAGTCAGTCTAAGTGCCCTTATTTCGAGCTGAGTCGGCACGGAATTTGCTCTACATAGGCTCAAACGAGGTCTTTATGAACAACGATATCCAAAACACCAACGTCACTCCCAACGCCATCCCGCCGTTTATGGTGGATGAGCCTTTTTTTAACGAAGAAGAATTAGCGACCACCGTCGCTTCATTAAAGAGCTATCAGCGTCCGCTGGTGCCGGAGCAACCGGTCACCTTGTGGATCGCTCTCGCAGTCATCGGATTCTTCGCCATGATTTTTGGCGCAGGTTTGGTGTGGGTTCCGAACTTCATCACACTCAAGGCGTTTCATTCACTCGCCCTTGGTACGGGTGCCATGGCGTTAGTGGCCCTCAGCGTGATCCACGTGCTGGCCGCACGGATTCGCCAGATTTAATCCTTGTCTAGGTTGTGTGAACAGCTCTAAACAACTTCAGAAGCATTTTCAGTTAAGCTGACTCCTGTAATAAAGGAGCCTTCATGAAACTGCTCGTCTTTCTCATCGTCTTTGCCGGCTGTGCGACTCAAGAAAAATACGGCCGCAATGCCACGGCGAACATCACCTCAGCGACGCAAGAAAATCTCCGAGGTTCGGTCACATTCACGCACACCCAAGCAGGGCTGCAATGGAGGCCCATGTGGAAGGCCTGAAGCCGAACTCGTCTCATGGAATGCACATTCATAAAACAGGTCGCTGTGATCCGCCGGACTATAAGTCGGCGGGGGATCACTATAATCCGGGCAAGCATCAGCACGGCGCTCCTGGAAAGCAGAGTCACCTTGGTGATTTGGGCAACATCATGACGGATGCCAGTGGGCACGGAAAACTGAATCTCTTGCTCACGGATGCAGGCGAGAAGGAATTCAAAATTATTCTTGGCCGGTCTGTGATCATTCACGCTGCGACTGACGATCAAAAATCTCAGCCGGCGGGAAATTCGGGTGCACGCATTGGATGTGGGTTGATTATTCAATAATCACTGAATCTTCACATGAGCGAGAGTTGCATACTGATATCAAGAAAAACAAAAATAGTGTGTAACACTTGATTTTTTTCGAAAAACGGGTCCCTTTGGGGGCCCGTTTTTATTTGGAAGTGAGGGCCCGTCTCGCACCGGGGTTTTTTCCCTCACCACTTTTAAATCTTAAAATAATCTCTAATTAAAATCGATGTCGAAAAGGTGTCGGGCTGCATGTTCGTCCGTTTCATGCGCGAAGTATTTCACCTCGAAGAGCTCTGATTTGATACGAGGAGAAAATGAGTATGGGAAAGGCTTACCAAAAATCCCTCATGAATATGGGGATGGTTTCTGGTAAGGCCCATTGCATGCACAATGGGGTTAATCCCTTACCAGTTTTTTTATTCTAGAACATTTCCGAATCTGAATCCATGTCGAACAGGTGCCGGGTAGGCGAATACCTGACTAGTCGATTTGCCAAGGATTCTCCATATTCACTGCACACCCTGCAATTTTAGTTTCCCGCATACTGGTTTCAGGAGGACCACTTATGAAAACACTTATTTTAACGATCGCTCTTTTTAGCTCTATCCCGGCCATGGCCGAGGAGCTGTTGGCCGAAGCCCAGTGCACCGGCACGGAGAATGGCAACACCATCACCGTGACCTCCTATGTGAATGCCAAGAAGTTCTGTTCGGCTTCAAGCCGCAACGTGAAATCTTCTGTGGTGGTGAATGATGGCTCGTTCGGAGCGGCGTTTAGCTCGCTCGCGTCGGAGAGTCAGGGTGTTCTCAAGTACACCAGTGGTTCAGGTCAGGGGAAAATGGAATTGAAAATGAAAGTGGGCGAGGAGACGGGGACCTTCTTGCGGGATGGAACCACTTCGACACTTGATTGCATCACAATTGAATATGAGATGGAGTGTTAGTCGAAAAAGTGCCGGGTAATCACGATTGGGCAAGTGCTTGGCATTATACAAAAACGAATGACGAGAGAGTTTAAATTTCACTTCCGCCGGCGGAAGTGAAACGCAAGAAATCTAAAGTCTACTTCTGGCACTTCGGACAATGATAAGTCCCACGCTGCGCGAGCACCGTTTTCTTTACAGGTGTGACACCACACAACTGACACGTCTCCTGCCAAAACACCACTAAGTTGCTCACCCCAAGGCCACGCTCACCACTGGTGTCGCGATAGCCGCCTTGGAAGGTGGTGCCGCCGGATGCGATGGCGCCGGAGATGACTTTTTGAATGGCAGCAAAGATCAGTGGGAATTCATCGGCCTTCACTTTGCCACACAGACGCTGTGGGCGAATGCGCGCGTGGGCGCAGATTTCATTGGCAATGTAATTGCCGGAGCCGGCGAAATACTTTTGATCGAGGAGTGCGACTTTGAGGGCGCGGCCTTTCATTTTCTTGATGGCCTCGATCATAAATTCCAAAGTGAATTCATCGGAGGCGAGATCAGGGCCGAGCTCATTGAGCTTAAGTTGCGCTTTGGCATCCGAGAGATGATACATGTGACCGAAGCGGCGCGGATCATCGTAGGTCAAATAGCGTGGCCCAAGCGGGGTTGTGCCCTCGAGGATGAGGTGCGCGTGTTTGTTCGTGGGCCTCGTGGTGGTGATGAGCCAGGTGCCGGTCATGCCAAGGTGCGAGAGAAGATGGGAGCCGTCGTCGAGACGGAAGTCGAGCATCTTGCCTTTGCGGTGAGCTGCGGTGAAGGTGCGGTCAGTGAGGTTTAGTTGAGTGTGAAGGACGTCTTTTGCTAGTTCACGTGTTGACGTGAAATTTTTAACTTCGAAAGGAAGAACTGAGGAGAGTTGCGAGCGGATAGTTTCGACTTCGGGTAGTTCGGGCATAACGTATTTAACCTGTTAAAATTCTTAAAGTGAAAAGGGCCCCTCAGGACCCTTTCCGACTTTTTCCGACTGTGATTCCGACTTTTATAGCATGAATTAGCTAATCTTAGAACGCTTGAGCTGGATGACGTTCTCAAAGTCTATCTTTGGTTGATCTGTCTGCATCTCCTTGCGTATATGCTTCATGATCATCTCAGAGAAGTCTTTTTGATCGTCTTCGGTGCACTTAGAGTAATGGTCGGCAAGCTTCAGGTCTTTATGTCCTGTCATTGCAAGCACAGCATCTAATCCACCGCCGACTTTGCGAGCTAGTTTTGCCATCCCGTGTCTTAAGATATGTGTCCCGGTATAAGGCACTCCGCTCTGTCTCTGCGCTCCTCGATAGTTAATCTGGATAGTGCAGTAATTGAGTGGCGCTCCTTCAACGTGGAAAACATACTGATTCCCGGATAAGCGAAAGGCTTCACGGCGCTTTAAGATTTCCAAGATCTCATCGGTGATGAAAACCGCTCTGGCCTCTCGATTTTTTGGAAAAGGCTTCAGTTCAATAAACATCTTCGTGCTCATATCCCAGACACATGTGTGCTTGATCAGCATCCGGCGATTTTTCATGTCGATGTTTGACCACTGAAGGCCCGCCACTTCACCAATCCGTCCAGCCGTGAAGAACTGCATCTTCGCCAGGTCTTGGTAGAGTGGTTTTAAAAAATCAAAGAAGAGAAAGGCGTGTTCAAGGTTGATCTGCTTGAGCTTGTCTGGAAGTGGTTTAATAAACCCCATCTTTCGATGCTTGAGTTTCACCGGACAAGTGAGTGAGACCGCTTCTTGCTCAAAGTCCTCGCTTTGTTTGTACCAATTAAAAATGGAGACAAACATATTGAGTTCATTGTTCAGGTTACAGCGTCCCGCTTTCCCTCGGCCTGAGGTTTGATAGTCCTCAGAATTAAAGTGAGTCACCTTATTAATCACCCAATCAGTGATTTTCGCCGGTGTGATCTTATTCATCGGAAAATGTTCCAGGTCTTTTAAAAGCTCATAGCGTCTGCGCCACACGGCCTTGGTCGAGGTCGCAAGAGTCGGGAAGTGCTTTTGTTGCATTCGCTCCCAAACCTCTTTGAGTGTGGTGTAGTCGCTTGCTTCATCAGCGCCAGGAGATAACTCCTGGCCATCAAACTGTTTCTGCCACTGCTTAGCTTCAAAAAGAGAGACAAAGGTCTTTGAAAAAAGTTTTCCTTTGATTCTTTTCTCCACCATGTACTGACAAGTTTGCTTGTGCTGATAAATACCTTTGGTGTTTTTAATCTTCTTGTAACGAAGAAGTGTTCTGAGCCAATGTTCCCTCAAATTACCCATGGTGATCGCGGAAGATTGCCTCTTAATAGCGTTGGAAATGCGTTTAGAAATCTTTGTGCTGAAGACGGCGAAATTTATAACCATGAGCCAAATCTTGCTCAAATTGCGAATAAACTCGACTATGAGAGATTGAAGTGTGTCCCAGAGGGTAAGTATATTCGCTATAAGAAAGATGAAGAAAAGTATCTCCCAAAAAAACTTCGTTACGATGTTAATTGGGATGAGCTTGCGGAAGGGCGTTTTAGACAAGCAAAACTACAGCGACTTGATCGCAAACTACCAAGCCCTACAATTTTGACCTCAAGAACCTCTTATTATCACCCTGTCGAGAATAGATATCTCACAGTTAGAGAAGCAGCCGCCTGTCAGAGTTTCCCAAATGGTTTTATTTTTACCGGTAGTCAAACAGCTCAATTTCGTCAGATTGGAAATGCTGTTCCTTCACTAATGGCTTATGCAATAGGTGAGGTGGTGAAGCAAATTGTGGCAGCTAAGAGTAAGGCTGCCGTTGATGCTAAAGTTATCAGCTTTTCAAAGGGTGCATTTAGATACGATACAAAAACGGTTGCTTAGCTTTTAAATCTCTCCTCTTCAAGAAAGGTGTCTTCTCTCCGTATTGGGGCCATCTATTAAGACATGCCTTCCACACACGTCACATTCATTCCCGATTTTTTGCACGTAGCTTAAGAAGCTAGCTCGTTTGCAATATCTACATCGTTAGAGAGAATTTCAAGCAACCTTGCAGCCGCACCATCTGGAGTCCTCTGACCTTGCTCCCATGCTCTAACAGTGGCAGGCTTCACGTTTAAAAGAGAAGCAAAAACTGGCTGACTCATTTCGAACATTTCCTCGCGAAGCTTTTTAATAGCAGTTTTTGACCATTTCGGGGCCGGTCTTGAAAGCTTGCGGGTTGTTTCTCTACCCTTTAATTCACCACGCTCAATCGCATTTGCCTCTTTTAGACTTTGTAAAAGGCCAGTCGCCATACGTGTCTTTTTCATTTCAATTCTCCTTTAATTGATGAGACGAGTGCCTTCAGGGCTTTTTTCTCATCACTTGTCAGGTCCTCAGCTTCATCTTTGTCGTAGAGTAGAGATAAAGCAGATATGTTCGTTCACGATCGGGAAGATCCAAAAAAATAACTCTAAGCCCTCCGCGTTTACCTTTGCCTCTGGAAGGATCAGCCATGCGAAATTTCTTGAGTCCACCCCGTTCCAGCAATCGTGCTCCCCACTGAAGGGTTCTCAAGAATGGTATCCTCAATAGCCTTTAGAAGCTCAGGTCCCCCTAGATATTCAACTTTTTGGGTAAATGTGGGCGTTTCTCGGAACGTACGCTTCATGATACATAGTATTACATAATACTATGTATTAGTCAAGTGATGTGTGCCTATTGCGCCCCTGTAGTTCATTAAATGGCATACACTGCCACTTTGACCGCTTGCAGAGCGAGTGCCTCTTTTCAGCATTTTCATGTGTAACTGCAGAAAATCTTTAGCATCATCAATTAAGAAAGTGATTATAATAATGGCTACGATCAATTTTAGAGGTTTCGATTTGAAGTCATTACTTACTGTTTTCTATTCAGTAATTTACCTATTTCTAATAACAAAAGAGTGTTTTGCCTCTGGCTGCCATTCTACCTATCTTGATGGCTCTAAACCGGGCTTTGGTAGGGTTCCCTTGTACTCATCGGCCTTGCTGGCATCATCATCTCTACTTTTAAAAACAGAGTCAGGGAGTGCCGAAAGAGACAAGCAATCTGCCTATAACGCCGGATTTATCGCATCCGGAGTATATTTTTACTTAGCTCTTCACGGTGTTTGTAGATCAGTAAATAAGAAAGAGTACGAGAAATTGTGGTCTGAGAGATCAAAACTCCTATCAGAAGGGAAAAAAGAAAACGAACTGTCATTTGAACTGCGCTGGCTTGTCCCCAAGAGTTCAAAGAGTGAGCTTGATCTAGCGATCCAAGAATGGAAAATGCGCCAAAAGAGGCTTGTTTTTATTGTGGCATAAACTCGGCATTGCTTTTTGAGAATGCACAAAACGCAGATACTGATGGGGTGAAGTATTTCTCGTATTTATCAATTGCTGCAATCGTAGGGATGGCTGTTTTTGACGTAGATAACATTTGGAATGATGAGCCACCGTTTTGGGCGAATTTCGATTTATTAGTATCTAATGAGAGTGGAAGGGGTGCGTCGGGAATCTCATATACATATGTCTTTTAATTTAACATTAAATTCAAGGAGCGAGATTGTTAAGTAAATTGATGTTGCTCAATGCCTAAAGAAAAGTCTGCAAAAACTAATCTCTCCAGGTATTATATCAGCCATGTACTCACCAAAATATGCGATAGAAACAGATCGAAATGTCATCGACCCAGTGATCCATGAAAATCCCTTTGCGACCTTGGTCTTTAGGGGCGGGGATAATATCCAAAGTTTCCACCTCCCGTTGATCATGAAGCACAACAAACTCATCGGGCATATGGCGAAAGCGAATCCTGCCTGGCAGGCCTTGGATGGATCATCCGTTTTGGTGATCTTTCACGGTCCTCATTGCTACATCTCGCCTGACTACTATGGGAAGCCTGGAAATGTTCCGACCTGGAACTACATTTCAATTCAAGTTCGTGGAGATGTTAAGATTAAAACGGACTTAGCTTTTCTTGCGACTGCCTTGATTGAATTAGGACAAACGCAAGATTCAAGTTTCGATATTACGACTAATGTGAATGAGCATCAGAACCTAATGTCTGCGATTGTGGGAATAGAAATAACGATCACAGAGATCTTCGCCAAATTCAAGTTGGCGCAAAGCAAGCCTGAGGATGAAAGAAAGAACGTAATCAAGCATCTTGAGAAATCACCCAATCAGTCCACACAACGTGTCGCCAAGGCCATGAAAGAAACTCTCGAACCATGAAACAACATCGCAACAAGTTCTTCGTCTTTTTCGCCCTTTTCATGGTTGTCGTCTTCGGATGGTGGATCTGGCCTTCCAAACAGGGAACAATAGATGGCGTTAACTCAGGAACTAAAGCTCTCTCTGTTCCGTAGAATCTAGTTCAGGACCGGCATCGTCATATTCAGCAATTCTTTGCTCGAGTAGTGGGGATGCTCCGGATCTTCGGGATGCGTGGGAGCAACTCGGGTGCTGGGCGTGTATCTTCCATAAATGTAGCGATTAAATTCTTCTGAAAAATCTATCCCCGTGCTTTCTGAGAGTTCTTTTTCAAACATTTCGGTCGTCACCGACGAGAACATGTTTCGCTTAAAATACTCTTTCAAAAAATCTTTTAAGAACAAACCCCTCATATTGAGCTTGTGAGCAAGAATCGAGAAAAATGCCGAGCCCTTCACGTAGGAGTCTCTATCTGTGCTTCGTCTCCATTTTGAGTGGCCTGAAATCTTAGCGTTCTCAAAGGGGAGCGTTTCAAGATGCCTATAGGCATCACCTCTCCACGTTGAGAGGCCTTCATCCATCCATCCCGCATTTCCACTGGCCGGCATCACTCCACGAGCGTTGTACGAATGGAAAAGTTCGTGCCCTAGAGACAGCAGTCCTGTTGCTGTCGCGCCGGAATATTCCATCCCCCCTCTCGCAAGCGAAGTTCCATAGATGAGAACTTGGTCATGGGGGAAAGGGCCGTAATCAGCCTCGAGCTCAGCAAGAATGGTTTTTGTCTGTTGGAGGAATTGATCAGTTTCGACGACCGCATAGATATCCACAGGAAGTTTTCTTCCATCGATGGACGTGTAGTAGAAGCTCACGTTCCTTGTGATCGCTTTAGTAGGGAAAAGATGAAAGAACACGGAAGAGCTAGTGAAGTGCGCTGGGTAAGAAACTTCGAATGCGTTGTTGCTAAGTCTTGAAACGTTTCCATTGGCCTTCACTATGTGGTCGATGGTGCTGATACCAGTGACTTGAACGTTAAACGTCTTAGGATAATGATCGAACTCCATATTAGAAGGGATATAAGCCTCGAGATATCTGCGGTCAGATAAATCACCGAGCCAAAATCCCGAGGCGACACCTTGGGCATTGAAGACAACGTTTTCTTTAATCGTATGCTTAAGCTTGAGTTGGTAAGTTCCGGCGGCCAATGGCTGGCCGAGCACTCGGTATTTTGTTTGCGCTTCAGGATCAGAAATCAAGGCCACTTCCACAGCGCTGCCATCGAGGGTGACATCTGTCGGTTCAGGCACAAGATCAAAAATGGGGTAGCCGGGTTCAATCACTTTAAAAGTGATCGTTGATTCGGCAGTGGCCGATTTACTTTGGTAATTATAGCGAAGGTTGTAGATGGCATTTTGAAAATCAACGAAGACTGCCTGACCACTTTTATAAGAAAATGACGGAGGAGCAAGATCATAATAGGCAAAAGCCCCTAATGAAAGAGTGACGAGCATGAAGGCAAGTAGAGTAGGTTTCATATTAAAAGTTTAATCGCAAAACCTATTTTTCAACACACTTTTAAGGATTTGACCCCAAAAATTCAAACAGTTGTCCTTTCATTTAACGCATACCGTTCAGGCGTTAAAAAGTCCAGGGATCCATGGGGACGACTACTATTATAATAGGTCTGCCAGTCAGCAATCTTGGT
>JAKFUR010000061.1 GCA_021732585.1 Bacteriovoracaceae bacterium | reverse complement strand
AAGCCGGATCGTAGTACTCGGACTTAGCGACAAATTGAGTTGGGTCTGGATAGGCCTCTTTACTGACTTGCATGACTCCCACCACACCGATTTCAGCGGCATTCGAGTGATAAAACAGTACCTTGTCTCCCACCTTCATCTCACGCATAAAATTGCGGGCCTGGTAGTTGCGCACACCATTCCACGGTTCCATGCCTTTTTTTTGCAGGTCATCGATAGAGAAGACGTCGGGTTCAGATTTCATCATCCAGTATTTCATAGAGCTATTGTGAAACGTTTTTCTCGGGTAATCAAGATTTCCTCTCTGATGCCGAAGGGAATTCACCAGTTTCGCTACTTCCCAAGGATGGTGTCGCGTGAAGTCTATTTTTGTAACAAGTCTTGCCTGTAGTTTTCTCTTTGTGGGTTGTGCTCACAAAATCAACTCGACCGCACTCCCAGGAAACTGGAAAGTTGATGAGCGAGCTCTTAGCACGGGGATGCCAAATTATCCTTTGAGCGAAGAAGTGTTTGCTCACAGCCAAAAAACGCAAGATCGCTCACCGGCTTCTACGGATCAAGAGCTGGCCGAAGAGCTAGAAAGAGGCGAGCAGAAAGCATCGCTTCGTCGTCTTTATTTCCGCGCGCTCTACCAGCAATGGCAAGATGTCGCCCACGCTGGACAGGGCGAGGCCAAGCTCAAAAGCTGCCCACAGTACCATCACGACAAAACGGTGATGGATGAGGCGAAGCCTTCAGCAGAACTTTTTATCGTGGGCGCAAAACCACAGGCCGAACATCTTCCTTACTATCCTGAGTGGGCCCTCAATGTAAAAACAGCAGGCGGAACTCGTCCTGTGTGGACGGCGGGTGGAAAAAAACTTGTGACCAGTGCTTTGAAGTCGCATGCTTTCAAATTGCGTCGTGAACTGAATGTGCTCTGTGAAGAAGGCACGAGTGATGCGTACTTCCGCTTGGAAAACATGGTGAACTACATTGCGGGCAAGCCAGAGTTCCAGCAGCAAGAAGGCCTTCGTGCACTTCTTAAAATTCCAGTGTTCTCAACCATGCTTTTGGTTAAATCAGTCCAGGGCGGCCCGCAGGTGCGTTTTAGCCACCATGAAGAGGAGCTTCTGCAGGAAGTTAAGGGTTTCCAACTTCAACGTTATATTGTTGAATTGAAGAAACAGCGTCAACAGCTGATCACCGGTTCTCTCTAGGAGAGTTTATGAAGTACCCTGCCTTCGCATTCCTCGTTTTATTGGCGACTGCAGGTTGCGGAAAAGTAAGCACAGAGCTCGGTTCTGATACTATTCAATCGCGTACATTTAGTTCAGTCACAGTGGCGGCGAGTGCGACTTTGAAAGCGAATCTGAGCAGCTTGTGCTTTACCTTGAATGATAAAGAAATTTCTCTTCGCACTAACTTTGTGAATACCTCAGGCCGCTTCAATTACAACGTTGTTCAAAATAACTGCGGCGCTGAAGAAGTCACGTCACAGGTGCGTGCGAGTGTAGTGTTGGTGAGCGGAGCTCTTCAGTATAATGTTTTGTCGGGCGACTATTTCAACTCACAGGTTGAGACCCGTTCAGCAGGCGTGATCTCAGCTCTCTGCGCTGACATTGATAACCTCACGCAGCCTTTGGTGAGCGGGAATGTGGCCCTACGTTACGATATGACGAGCGGAAGCGAGTGCGGCAATAGCACGAATAGCCGTTGTGTCATTGTAGAGACTGCACTTAAGCAGCCAGATGGGAAATTTCTCGTAACAAAAGTCGATAAATTCCAATTGGATGTTACGGCAGGAGTTATGACTGGAAACGTAGTGAATCACGAGCACTGGAATTACGCGCTCTGTGATCAAGGTAAGAAGCTTGTCAATAAAGCGACCTTCACAGGAATCACCAATTAGTTACTGACACGCCCAAAACAGCTGCACAATTCCCGCAGCTGTTCCATCCCGCTTCATTATTTTTTGGCAGTAGGTTTTTTGAAAGCCCATAGGTATCTCGACAGCTTCCTTAGGGCAGGGAACTTCTTCGAGCGCATCTAAGTATTGCGACACTCCAGCTTCGCCCGCAGAAAAGGTCCATCGGCCCTGCGGCGTGGCCGTCAAAAGTGCGTACAGGTCTTCGCTTTCAACCAACGCCACCAAGTTCTCGCCTTCCATATAAACAGGTTTCTCACCCAAGGGAAGATAGAAAGTCCTCAATGATTTATCGGCTGCGTGGAAAACCGCCTGCTGAATGAAGATCGACTCATTCAGCTTTAAACGAAATTCGGCGGTGCCTTTGGTAAAAACAGCATGGCCGTCATTGATCCCTTTGAGAAACGCCCGAGCTTTCACGAGAGTTTCTGTGGGGTCTTTGCTGCGATGCTGAGGACAGGAAGAGCTGTGAATGACAGGAGCTAGGGTGCTGGAGACACTGGGGCGGGCGTAAAATTCGGACGGCCAGCCGCGCTTATTGGTCACTAGGGCCAGTTCTCGAGGGTAGAGAGCTCGTCCCTTGTCATCAGTGAGCCAACGCTGAGCAAGACGCTTCCATTGGTCCAGGAGAACGCCCATCTCGGCGTCACACTCCGAGTTCTCAGGGCATCCTTTGTTCGTATGAATGATCTCGTCCAGTTGCTCAAGGGGAGACTTCGCGGACACGGCAAAGGGTACTAGGAGAAGGCCTAGAGAAATGAGCTTTATGACTTTGCGGTGTAATATGTCCATGTTATAACCGAGGGTAATACTTTAGACATCGTAAACCGGTTATGGGTCACGTCCCAAGGAGAATCCAATGAAGAAGCTCAAAAAATCTAAGGCAGCAAAGAAACCGAAAAAGAACAAGAAAAGCGGCCTTAAGCTCAAGCGTTTGGCGCGTAAAAGAAAGCTTTTGAAAAACCATAATAAGTAATCCTGGAGCGGCTTTTAGCTGTTTCTTTGATCTTTGTTTTGATTTAAGTGAGGGCCCGTTTGGGCCCTTTTTTTATGCCTTCGAGTGAATTATTGTCAAAGTTCCGACACGACAGCGACACAATATGTAGTTGCGCCTAGCAAGGTTTGACGCTTTAATCTTAAATATAAGTTCTATCATCGCTCATTGAACGAATGATAAAACACCACACATTTTCAAGGAGCGAGAGTGTGAAAATCAAACGCGTATTAACCCAGGAAGGGAAGAGTCCTTATCACGGCCTCACATTCGAAAAACGTACATCTGAGATTCGCGAGATCGACGGTAAAAAAAGAAGTGCCGCCGATATCACTGTGCCCAGCTTTTGGTCGCAAGTAGCCGCGGACATCATCGCGCAAAAATACTGCCGTCGCACCGGCGTGCCACAACTCAACGAAAATGGCGTGGCCATTCTTGATGAACATGGACGCCCACTCTTAGGTGCTGAAACTGATTCGCGCCAAGTGTTTAATCGGCTCGCCATGTGCTGGCGCCAGTGGGGCGAAAAATATGATTACTTCGATAGCGCAAAAGACGCGCAGATCTTCGAAGACGAACTCTGCTTCATGCTCGCCAATCAAATGGCGGCACCCAATTCGCCTCAGTGGTTCAATACGGGCTTGCACTCGGCCTATGGAATCAAGGGTGATCCCCAAGGTCACTGGTTCGTCGATCCAAAAACCGCTAAGGTCGCACGCTCGACGAGTGCGTATGAGCGTCCGCAGCCTCATGCTTGCTTCATTCAAAGCATCAAAGATGATTTGGTGAATGAAGGCGGAATCATGGATCTGTGGGCCCGTGAAGGTCGTCTCTTTAAATACGGCTCAGGCACTGGTACAAACTTCTCAAATCTTCGTGGCTCAGGCGAGCGTCTTTCGGGTGGCGGAACATCTTCTGGTCTCATGAGCTTCTTGAAAATTGGTGATGCGGCCGCAGGAGCGATCAAATCTGGCGGCACCACTCGTCGTGCGGCCAAGATGGTATGCTTGGACCTCGATCATCCGGACATCGAAGATTTTATTTTGTGGAAGGTGAAAGAAGAGCGCAAAGTCGCCTCACTTGTCACCGGCTCAAAAATTGTAAAAAAATATATCGATGCCATTTTTACGGCCGCTCAAAATGGAACATCTCCGAAAACGAATGAAAAACTTCGCGCGGTGATTAAGGCCGCCAGCCTTGATTCTGTGCCGATGAACTATGTGAACCGCTGCTTAGAATTAGTGAAGCAGGGTTATAAGCATATGGAGTTCGAAGTCTACGATACGGACTGGAATTCTGAGGCTTATGCCACGGTGGCCGGACAAAATTCCAATAACTCCGTTCGCGTTCCCAATAAATTTTTCCAATTACTTGAGACCGATGGGGATTGGGAATTGATCGCGCGCACGACTGGCAAGCCGATCCGGAAACTGAAGGCGCGCGACCTGTGGGCGAAGATCACCGATGCCGCTTGGCAGTCGGCCGATCCAGGTTTGCAATTTGATGACACCATCAATGAGTGGCACACCTGCCCAAAAGATGGCCGTATCAATGCATCGAACCCCTGCAGTGAGTACATGTTCCTCGACGACACTGCCTGCAACTTAGCCTCTTTGAATTTGATTAAATTCTTAGATGCGCCAACGGGCATGTTCGATGTCGCTCGCTTTGAGCACGCCTGTGAGTTGTGGACTGTGGTTTTGGAAATTTCTGTGTTGATGGCGCAGTTTCCGTCTAAAGAAATCGCGGAGCGCTCGTTTGCGTATCGTACTTTGGGCTTAGGTTACGCCAATATTGGCGCGACTCTTATGCAAATGGGGCTCGCTTACGATTCAGAAACCGGCCGTCAGTTTACGGCCGCTGTTACTGCGCTCATGGGTGGCGTGGCTTACAAAACGTCGGCTTTGATGGCGAAAGAGCATGGCCCGTTTCCGGCCTACGCAAATAATCGTCTTGATATGCTTCGTGTGATTCGAAATCACCGACGCGCGGCCAATGATGAAAAGGGCTTTGAAGGCCTCACGGTTTTGCCGCAGCCCTTGAAAACCAAGACTGTGGATAAGACTCTTGCCGCCGCTGCAAAGAAAGCCTGGGATGATGCGTTTACTTTGGGTGAGAAGCATGGTTTTAGAAATGCGCAGACCACTGTGATTGCACCGACGGGAACCATTGGTTTGGTGATGGACTGCGATACCACAGGTATTGAACCAGATTTTGCCATGGTGAAATTCAAAAAACTCGCGGGTGGTGGATATTTCAAGATCATCAACCAGTCAGTACCTACCGGACTTAAGACTTTGGGTTATAAGCCTAAGCAGATTGAAGCCATCATTAACTACGCTGTTGGTTACGGCACACTTGAGGGCGCGCCAGTCATCAATCCAGCAAGCCTCAAGGCGAAAGGCTTTACTGACGAGAAAATCAAAGTCGTTGAATCAGCGCTCTTGAGTGCCTTCGATGTGACCTTTGCGTTTAATCGTCATGCTTTGGGTGATGAGTTTATTCGCGAGACACTAAAAATTGCGGAGAGTAAGTACACCGCCGCTGATTTCAACCTCCTCAAAGAATTGGGTTTCGCAGAAAAAGATATCCGCGCTTTGAATGATTACGTCTGTGGCACCATGACCGTGGAAGGTGCACCTGGATTGAAAGACGAACATTTGCCGGTGTTTGATTGCGCTAATAAGTGCGGTCGCATTGGGCAGCGTTTGATTTCTACGGAAGGTCACATTCGTATGATGGCGGCCGCTCAGCCATTTTTATCAGGTGCCATTTCCAAGACCATCAACATGGCCTTTGAAGCGACTCTTGAAGATGTCGCCGCGGCTTACAAGCTTTCATGGGAGCTCGGAACAAAAGCGAATGCCCTTTATCGTGATGGCTCAAAGCTTTCTCAACCACTCAATGCCCAGGCCTTTGAAGAACTCTCATTGGACTATGGCGATCTTTCACAGACAGAAAGAATTGAGCAAGTGGCGCAAAAAGTTGTCGAGCGAATTATCTATAAGCAGGTCTCTGAAAAGCGCGCACTCCCGAACCGGCGCACCGGCTACACGCAGAAGGCCAACGTCGGCGGACATAAAATTTACCTGCGCACCGGTGATTATCAAGACGGCACTCTCGGTGAAATTTTCATCGATATGCATAAAGAGGGTGCGGCCTATCGCTCGCTCATGAACTGTTTCTCCATCGCGATTTCATTGGGGCTTCAGTACGGAGTGCCTTTGGAAGAATTGGTCGAGGCGTTCACGTTCACGAAGTTCGAGCCTAATGGCGTCGTCGTTGGCCATGACAATATCAAGATGGCGACCTCGGTTATTGATTATGTTTTTCGCGATCTCGCTATGAAATACCTTGGCCGTCATGACTTGGTTCATATCAAGCCGGATGATCTGCGCCCCGGACGCATTTCTGGTGAGAGCAGTGGAGAAGAACCCTTACTCGCCATGATGGATGAGAAGCATCACCCCGATGGCCAAGTAACCGTTGAGAAAATATTTACTCGTGAGGCTGATGCCGGACTTATGAGTCAGATGAAAAAACGCCAAGATGCCAAGTTGAAAGGCTATGAAGGCGAAGCGTGCCCAGAATGTCAGAGCTTCACCATGCTGCGAAACGGAGCATGCATGAAGTGTGATAGCTGTGGCGCCACTACCGGCTGTTCCTAAACCTGCACCAGGTTTCCCTTTTTTTCGAGTGACATCGGAAGAAACCTGACACACACACGAGGCCCCCGGATGGGGGCCTCACTTATAAAAGACAATGTTAAAAGATTTAGAACAACCACCCATCGGAAGAGGAACTTGTCAGGGCTGCTATCGCCCGGCCAATGCCTGCTTATGTGAGCACCTCGTGAAGCTGCCGACACGCACACGTTTCGTGATTCTCATGCACCCCATGGAGTTCAAACGCGAAAAAGCGGCCACGGGAAAACTATCCCATGCCTGTTTGCCCAATTCTGAAATTATCTGGGAAGAGAACTTCACAGAGAATAAACGCGTGAATGCTTTGTTGGCAGATAAAAAAAACTACGTCGTACTGCTCTATCCAGGTGAGAGTTCTCTGAACGTGTCTAAGGGTGAGTTCTTACCCGAGGCCTTGGGTGAAAGACAGCTGGTGGTCTTGTTGTTAGATGGCACGTGGGCCTGTGCTAAAAAAATGCTTAAGCTCTCAACGAATCTTCACCATCTGCCACGCTTGATGTTTACACCGACGGCGCAAAGTCAGTTTCATATCAAGCAGCAGCCCGATCCATTGTGTCTCTCGACCATTGAGTCCATCATGCAATTCTTAGAAGCACTCACAGAGCATAAGCTTGAAGCGCAGGGGGAGTGGCAGAGTTTGATGAAGCCGTTTATGGCCATGCAGCAGTATCAAATTGAGGCCAGTCTTGACCCGAATCGGAAGAACTACCGTTCAGGCACTTATAGTAAGCCTGAGGAGCGGATACCACTTAAAACCAACAAATCAAGAAAGCTGTTTTTTTAGCGAAGCTTCGACTTTAATTTCTTCTTCGCTTCGGCTCGCTTCTGAGCATTTTCGAAACGACGCGTTTCATCCGGAGTCTGTGGCACCAGCTTCGGCACTTCACTCGGCTTACCCAAATCATCTAAAGCCACAAACGTCAGATAGGCCTTGGTGGTGGTTCTGCGTTCAGCAGTGAGGGGATTTTCTGAGACAACTTTCACACCGATGATCATCGATGTAGAGCCGACATAATTCATAGAAGCGAGGATGTGCACATGATGGCCCATCTTCACAGGTGCGATGAAATCAATATCACTGATATGAGCAGTCACGACCGGGCGTTGCGCGTGACGAGCGGCTACCATCGCAGCGGCGATGTCGATCCAACTCATCACCACGCCCCCGAAAACCGTGCCTTGTGGGTTGGTGTGGTTAGGCATCACCATTTCACGCATCTCAACAGCACTTTCAGAGGGAGTTTTTTCAGTTCGCATGACGGGTCCTTATTGGCAGTAGAGATGATGGTTCCAGCGGAAACCCTGAATGAAAGTAGTGTAACCCACTTGCGAGGTTCCGCCACCACTTGAGTTCGTGCCGCCATCGCTTGATGAGTCCACGATGCCGTAGACTGTGCTGCCCTGTGAGAGGTTTGAAGCCGGCTCCGGAGCATATTCACCAAAGGCACCGCCGCGACGAGTAGAGCTGTTTTCGCATACGACCTGGCCAATCGCTGCGACCTTCGCATTCACAGTTGAAGTTAACAATGGTTCGCCGGATTGTGGGTTGAAGTCGGCATCATTGAGTGGGCTCACGTCGAGATGATCGCCCGTGCCTTCGTTAGATACAAAACGATTCAAGTAAACGCTCAGATTGGCGCCTGAAGGCAATTTACAGGTGTAATTCTTGCGACCGCCGGTAGGGTCTTCATCCGCTTCAACGCCAAAGCCAGAGCAGCAGGTCGAGGCATCTTTGGTGTTCTTGCCAAGTGGCGTACAGCACTTGAAGTCATGCTGCGAGAAAATCGCACCATTCGCTAGACCATGGTGGTTAGTGCGTCGAGTACCAGCAGCATCATTGAAGGAGAATCCAACAGCATTGAATGCCGCACGATTGCTTTCATCCGCTTCTTCCGGAATGTTGTAAAGCTCTGGCACTAAGCGGTCCGCATTGTTGTTACAAAGAATTTTTGGGTAGGTAATCTGCGGAATACCGGCCAGCTCCATCTTCCCGAGGATATCGAGGTAATGCACATCTGAGCAGGCACGCTTTACATACGGGCGTGAAGCATTGCCAATACCTGGAGGAGTGAAACTGAGCTTGGCGCCATAACGGCTTTGTACGTCTGAAAAGCCTGCACCAATCGCGACCTTGAGAATGCGAGAAGTGCGACTGTATTGGTAGCAGCAGTTTGAGCCGCAAGCGCCTGCCGTTGTCGGTGCAGCGATGG
This sequence comes from Bacteriovoracaceae bacterium, assembly GCA_021732585.1. GTDB lineage: Bacteria > Bdellovibrionota > Bacteriovoracia > Bacteriovoracales > Bacteriovoracaceae > UBA6144. The sequence continues at coordinate 8,543 of JAKFUR010000061.1, read as the reverse complement.
CCGAAAGATCAGCTTCCACGCATGTGACTTCGGCCAGTGTGTTGGTGCCATTGCGACGTTGAACTTCCACTAGGAAGTTGCCATCGGTAGCTGGCAAAGCGGGGCCAATAGTTTGTGCCGGTGCCGAATCACCCATATAGCTTGGCAATGAGATGGTGATGTTGCGTCGACCGCCTGCGAGTGTCATGTCAATCATGGTTTCTGGATTAACGTCGGCGCTCACTGGAGGGAAAAAAGCGAAGAAGTTAACCGGCGCATCACTCCAGGCCACTTCACCAGGAAGAGTTGAGAATTGTGCTGCTAGGCCGGCGGAGTAAGGGTTGGTGGCAGCAGGTTCATATTCATCGAAAGAGCAAGTGGTGTCGTCGATGGTGCCTTGAGGAATAGTGAGTTGCGCGCAGTTACCAGTACTGCCACTGATATCAAAACAGTATTTCCCAAAGTCAGCATCGATGCGTGCTTGCGAGATTCCCCAGGTGCTTTGTGCGCTTGTGGTGGTCGCAAGCGGAGTGATGTAATTCAAGCAGCGGAAGTTTGAAACATCCACACGGAAGCGGTCGCGCTTGGTCCAGTCTGTGGTGCCATCTTCAAATTTACGTACCCAACCACCACCACAGCATGTTTTGCCGTTGGCCTGATTAAGAGTCTTCCATTGATCTGGAGTCATGACATTGGCCTGTACAGCAATATTGCTCGTCAAAATGCCACTGTAATTGCGAAGCGCGAGGTTTCCACCTGGACGATTACTTGAAGCACTCATCACAGGAAACGCTGTGCCCATGCCTCTGATGTGAGTAAAGCGTTCGTAGCGATCAGGATTGGTAGGTGTCGTCGTTCCACTAGCGAGCGGGTTAAGAGACGTTGATTCCACTGCCGTTGAACTGTGTTCCTGTGCTGTATAGGTGGTGATGTCTTTACCCACTTCACGGCAACAAACGTTTTTGGTGATGTCATAATCTTCAAACTCAGGATCAGAGAAGAACGGTTTTGGCGTTCCCTGACCACAAACTAAATGCTGTTCATAGTATTCACGATTGGCCGTGTTTCCAAAGTAAGAGTCGTTGAAGAACTGAACTTGGTCAGCATGATACTTGTTCGGTGAGCAATCTAAGTCGGTGTGACAGGCACTACCAGGTTTGCGTAAACAGGCGTCACGGGTGAGGCCTGGAAGAACACGTACCGCTAAGTTAAGAGGCTTGCCTTCGATGAGTTTGAAAGGAGACGCCACCTGTATTTGGTCAGCAGTCATCCCTGTGGTGACTGTTCCATTGAGAAGTGTTTCCAGCCCGCAGGAGTTTTGCTCGAGCGCGCGACGACTCCAGGTGCCTTGAGTCGAGACGTCCGTAAAACTTGCAGTTTGATGGATGTAGTTGCCGTCATCGCCGATGATAGGACAGCTCGCCACTTTCGCCGTTCCAAGAGTGAGATAGCTCGAAGGACAGGATGCGATCTGATTGGTGTAGTCAGTGCGTGAGAACTCATCCAAGCCTTGATGTTGGTTAAATGGATTCCACTGCGAAGCCACATCCGTCGGGAGCGGCAAGCGTTTACCTGGACGACACAGACCCACTTTATTGTTGGCGGCGGCATCGATGGCCACCACGTTGGCATTTAATGTCGTGCGAACCAAGTTATCACCAATACTGGTCAGAGAGTTGGCGGGAGTGGAAAATTTATTATGGACGTAATCGAGTGGACGGCCAAGTTGATTGGTGTCACGGCCAAAGAAGTGATTATTGACGACGGGAATCTCATCGAGCGGACGAGCAAAGCGAGCGACTTCTTTGTTGAAGACGTTGAGCTGAGTCGTCGTGGTTGGAATATTTGAATTGGTAGAGTCCACATCGGCACACCAGAAGTTGGGAGCACAGGTGAGAAGTTTTCGTTTTTCGAGTTCGGTGGCCGAGATACTGCCAGAGTCCGTGCGACAGATGGAGCCTGCGCCACGGTACACACAACGTTTCGTCGAGCCGTTCGGAAGGGCCCCTTGCGCCAAAATGCCTTCGATGGAGCGAGGCTGGTCACCCACGGCCATAGCGCGTTCTTTTGCGCCTTCCGGGGCAAAGCCAGGCCAGTAAGTTTTGAGTTGAGATACGTCAGCGCACACATACTCCCAACCAAGGCGAGTGATGCAGTCAGTATCTACGTTGCACATGTGGTACGCCTGGCAGTTGCCGGCTTCGTTTTGGCTCGGATGGTTTTGCACCAAGTCCGGATGGAAGTCCATAAGAGCAGCAGTCGCTTGTCCTTCGTAGTCTTGTACTGAGACGACGTGGTTGTTGCTGTCAGGTAAATCACCAAAAGGGGCGTTGATGGCGAGAAAAAGTTTTTTCGTGGTACTGCGAACGATGCGGCCTTTACCGACTGCGAACCAAGTCACACCATCAAACGATCCGATGAGTGCGCCTTTGTTAAAACCAAACCAATCACGCTGATACCCGTTGATCCACATAGTGGCTTGAGTTCTCAAACGCGCCTGACGTTGTGGCCCGATGTTTGCGTCGGTTGCGGCCGTCGCTCCCGCGATAGGTTGAGAGAATGGCAGCATGGTGGGAGGAACCCAGCAAGCGCGACCAAAGATCGTATCTTCGTAGTTGCCCAACGTAGAGTTGTTATCCCAGCCATCTCGTGAGGTGGAGTGACCCACCGCTTGGAGGCCCACGCCTTGGCTTGAACTTGGTGTGGCACTGAAACTGTTAAACCAACTGTCTTTAGCGCAGGTCGGACAGGGAGTGTAGAAACCCGAACGAGTAGCGATGAGATAAACTTTATCAAGCTCGAGCTCAACCACTTTGGCCGGCATGGCGCCCGTCAGTTCGACGTTCATAGCACCTAAGATCGAGTTCATGTTGAACTGACCATTCAAGGGTTGAGTTTTTTCCGGATCGGCGTAGCTGAAAGAGAGCCCCTCTTGCGCGGTTGTGGCCGGTGGGTTTCTGCTTGGGTCGACTTCAGCGCCGGCGGTGTTGAAGAAGCGGTGAGGGACCGCGCGCGAGTTCACGGAGACATCAAGATTTTGGAAAGGAGTCTCAACACCCGTTTCATCCAGTGACGTACAAGCAAACTGAATTGGCTTGAGGTTAGAGTCTTGCGCTAGCACTTGGTAGTCGTATTTCGGGCAATTCGCGAGCTGGAGCTCAAGCGTGTTGTTCGCCGAAGCGCAGCCGCAGTTCGCGTAGAGACGGCCGAGCACTTTTCGCCAGTGGTAGCTATCCGTTGTTGTGACAGTATTGCACTTCGTTTGATCGTATGTCGCCGAAGAATTAAAGGGCGCGAGATGAAAAGGGTTCGCGGCCGATTTAGTTTTGAGTTCTTCAATACAGGCATAGTCTTTTTGCATCTGAAGGAGTCGAGCTGCAGCGGCTGCTTCCGCTTCCGTTTGCGTGCCCGTTCCTGGGAGAGGCTGAGGTTGGCCCGTGCCACAGATGTAGTAAAACTGAGGATAGCGCAAGAAGGCGAGTGGGTTCGTGAGTTTTTCTTGCTCAGCACTCAAGAACGCACTGGAAGTGAGAACAGCGCCCGTAACTTCACTTCGCACAGAACCGTCATTCACACATTGATTCTGAAGACAGCAATCGAATCCTAGCGCCGAGCAACCGCCACTGGTGCATGAACCACCCAGGTTAGGGGCATTGCCTGGTTTAAGCTGCAAGGTCAGCAGACCAAGATCAAGATCCGTCGGCTTCACTTGCACCATGCGAGCGTTCGCACTATCGACCGTAAAAAGTTTGAAGTTGCTCGACTGAATCTGTGTGACACAGCTGGCACACGCACCTGGAAGCGTGAAACTGATCCGCGATTGAATTGAGGTGTAAGTGATGTACTCTGTGGCCGAGTCATTGATGTACTGGACTTTGTCTAGGTTGCAAACACTCTGACCAGCAGAGGTGTTACCGAAGTCAACGCGCAGATAGATGGTTCTTGTTCTGGTGGCCGTGTTGTTGACTGACAAAGGCACGGCCCGCAAACGCAAGAAGCGACGATCAGTCACTGGAACACTTGCACCGAGATCAACTTCTAAGCAGTAAGAAGCCGTCGGAGCGTTTTGGCGTAAAAGGTAATTCTCAATACGGCGACCACGGACATAGGTGTTTTCGGTGTTGTCACGAAAGATAGAAAGAATCGTGTTTGAAGTGAGGCTTTGATACCAGGCCAGATCTACATCAGAAGTACTCGTGATGATGTCGTCTTCCGGACCAGTGGTTTGGTCTTCATCAGCAATACCAGCTGTTCTCACCTCTTGTTTGGGCAAGCATCCTGCTAGCGTAATTGTGAGAAGCAAAACAAGGAGACGCATCATGCGAAAAAAACCTCTCTCTACGTCTTAACGGTAGATACAAGTCACTGATTTATTTTAACTCTGAGAGGCCGCTCTGGGGGAGAAAGTTGCCTATGAAAAGACTTTAGGGGCAAGCCCTCGAAATGACCACATTGAGAGGGGGAATAAACTGATTTATGAGACACAAATAGAGGAGAAAGTGCCTCTTAAAAGCGGCAATGCCTGAGTGAAAAGCTTAGAATTGAAATGTTCCTGCTCCACCGAAGAAGCGAGAGCCGCCCATGGACCCAAGAGTCGAAGCACCGACATTAGCTCCACTGAGCCCCCAACGCTGATTAAACGCTGCAGGCCCTGAGCCGTAACCACAGGTTGTGCATTGGTAATATTGGCCAAAACCGCCAAATGTTACTCCGCGAGCGATTACATAATCGGACATACTCAATGACAACGGCTGACTGTAAGGCATCGGTTGGTAAGGTGACTGAGGCCAGCGGTAAATTTGCGGCTGAGTCGCTTGCAAGCGATTTTGAATGTACTGATTCGCCAGATCGTTAGCGACACCCGTAAGAGCATCTCTTAGAATGGGATCAGAGGTGCGCGTAGGAGCATCGGTGCCAGGAGTTTGAGGCGAGCCCTGGTATTGCGTGGCAGTTGCACCGTCGCCAGCACCTGCTCCACGGCCATGGGCAATTTCACATAACACCGCGTACTCGTCTTGTTGGCCTGGAGGACAATCACGATTTCTGTCAAAAACAGTATCACTATCAAGACCTTCGTGAACGAAGTTCAATGACTCATTCGTAAGTTGGAGAATGGTGCCAAAAGAAATTTCTGAAGGTGAGGTAGAGCAGTAAGGAATTGATTCATGGGTTCTCGAAGCGAAGCGGTCGTTACTGCGGCTACATTCGAGGGCCTTGTCGTAAGCAAAACGACGGAAGCGTAGATTGCGATCTTCTTGGGCACGCAGTCTCTCGCGAATTTTATGAATGATCTCGCGCTTCTTTTCAATATTTGATCTTTGTCCAATCAACTCACTCATGCAGCTTTCGGGAGTAGCTTGAGGATTTTGCAACCAGGCGGTGACAGACGGACGAGCGATACAATTCGTCACGTCCGCACGTTTCTGTTGCACGCTATCCAAAGAAGCCAAGATACTTGCATAGAGCTGGACCTGCCCATTGTTGTTCGAAGGGCGAGCTCTCCACTCAGTTTGGATACAAGATTTTAGCGTGGCTTCGGTGGTGGATTGCACACAAGGAATAGGGGCCGAGCCACCTTTGTGAAGATGCAAAGATGTCCAGCGAGCACGCACACGTGCAAGAGTTCTCTCATGCGCATCGTCAGCATTACGCTTGAGAGCGTTCATAGAGTTTTTCAAGATGAGCTGGTTTTGGTTTCGGTCCATGCGGCCAAGAAGGGTTTGCAAAAGTTCGACGCTGGCAGCAGTAGGGGGAACAGAGAGACGATTTTGTCTTACAAAGCGTGCTTGCTGGGCGTTCAAATAACCAGGGGCACTTGGATTAGTGAAATTATAGATGTCGTTTTCAGCGGCTTGTTCTTGGTAGTCGCTGAAGCTCACAGCTTGCTCGCCGTTTCGAAGTGTCAAAGCAGCGATCATCGGTGTTTTCTGTTCGGGCGAAAGAGTCTTATCAGCTTGCAGTGCCGGGCGTAGTTGATCAAGAAATGTGGCGAACTCCGACATCACAAGAGCGGCGTTGTTGCCGGTCATGTAGGTCGTGATCATGGCACAAAAAGGAGATGCGTTTTGAGGAGCAGCCGAACAAAAGGTGCGTAGCTTAGCTTCCCACTGACCGCTGTTGGTGGCGTCGTCAAAGAGGGCCGGCAGCTGTGGTAGCTCAATCAAATTTTGAATGGTGGCACCCAAGGTCAGGTCGCGAGCGAACTGAAGGGCTGATTCATTCTCCGCTCGATCCCAGTTGGGTTGAGAGGCAAGAGATTGTTGAGTCGCTACAACTTGTGTGCGTAAGTCGTTGAGTCCATCAACAATAACGAGAGTTGATTCAACATCTGAAAGTGCGAGATCAAGTCCCGCAACGTTTTGGCATCTCATAGCGTTGAAGAGACGTAGATCATCACCCTCTAGTGCCTCAGTCATGCCCACACTGGCAGGTGTGACTTGATCACAGGCCGGAAGTTGTTTGGAGAGAAGAGACTGTTCAAGGCTCGTCAAAGATGACTGCACTTGATCGCACTGGGTTTGTGCGTAGGCAGGGACCACGAGTATGAAGGCCAGTAAGTACGAGCGCATAGTTCTCTCCACATTGATTATCGGTCACAATGAGCGAAGTCTTGATGGAGTGCCGGAGTAAAAAAGTGGGACAACTGAGATATTGAGAACTTAGCCGTGGCCGGAGCTCATAAAAGCTTCGTCATAGTTGATACTTTTCTGGGAAGTGCCTAGGGAGAGGAAATAATCCTCGGTGATTTTGTAGGTGTCTTCAGCAGTCTGAGCGGCGAAGACCTGGCCGCGGAAAGCCGCTGAGTAAGGGAATCCGGCGGCAAACCACACGATCAATTTGCGTGCTTGCACCAGCAGCATGCGATCATCAGCGAAAGTTTCACCGACGTATTGCCACAGACGCTGAATCACTTCCCAATAATCCGCGCCTAAGAAATCAGATTTCTTTTTCTGTGCGTAGTCAGGATCTAGGGATTCAAGAAAGATAAACGGATTGCGAAGAGCACCGCGTGCGATCATTAGGGCATCGGTTTGTGTTTTTTGTAAACGATCACTCACAAGAAGTGGGTAATGAAGATCACCATTGCCAATAAACGGCAGGATTTTTTCTTGCGCGATCTCTTCAATAAAATTCCAATCAGCTGCTCCAGTGTATTGTTGCGTGCGCGTGCGACCGTGAATCGCTACCCACTCAATGCCAGACTCACGAGCAATTTTCATAATCTCGCGAGCGTTGCGATGGTCTTGATCCCAACCGGTGCGGATCTTGATGCTCAAAGGTGTTTTCATTTTCGCGCGCATGGCTTCAAACAAGGGCGCGAGTTTTTCCATTTCTTTCATTAGCGCCGAACCGCCGCCCTTGCTCACGACTTTTGTGACCGGGCAACCCATGTTGATATCCAGCCAGCCAGGCTTGAAACTTTCCGCCACTTCAGCGTCCCGGGCCATGGCCTCGATGTCTTCACCAAAAAGTTGTAGGCCAACCACGCGCTCATTTTTGTGAATCTTCAGCATGTCGAGTGTGCGTTGATTGCCATGATTGATGCCGTGACAAGAAACTAATTCCGAAACGGTGCCACAGGCGCCGAGATCTTCCATCAACAAACGAAAGGGAATATTACAAATGCCCGCCATCGGAGCGAGGATCAGCTTTGAGCTGAATTGGATTTGGCCCAACTTAACAGGTGCAGCGAACGGACGAAAGCGATCAAGCTTGGCCGTAAGTGCAGGCGAAAATGGAGTAGCTGGCGATGACACGCAGAAGCACCCTGAAAATGATTGATCTTCTAGAGGCAGAAGTAGAGAATTTTGTCTTTCTCGTCAAGGGGCGTCATGGGGTTAGATCGCCATATTATTTTCGACTGCGATGGCACGCTGTTGAATACACAAGGCCAGGGGCAACCGTATGACGGAATCCCAGAACTTTTACACCGACTGATGGCAGCGGATTATCACCTCTACGTCTGGACAGGACGGGATCGTGCCTCGACTCTAAGGCTGCTCCAGGAGCACAATCTTCTGCGCTACTTTCAAGATCTGCGCACCGCCAGTGAGATGACGGCCAAGCCTCATCCGCAAGGTCTACAAGATATGTTGAAGGGCGTAGACCCGAAGTCTTGTGTCATCATTGGTGATTCATGGACTGATATGAAAGGCGCGCTTCTGTTTGGCGCTTATGCTCTCGGAGCGGTGTGGAATCCTCAGGCTTCGCCGGAAGCATTAACAGAATTTGGAGCGCATGCACTCGCCGCCACCCCGCGGGACTGCTATGATACGCTCCTTCGTTTGATGAAAGAATAGAGACCAAGGAAACTGACTATGCTCGATACTCTTAACGAAAAATTCTCCGATGCTTTCCGCTCCCTGCGTGGGAAGTCAAAAATTTCGGAAGATAATATTGAAGAAACTCTCAAAGTTGTTCGCACGGCTTTGTTGGAAGCCGACGTTAACTTTAAAGTCGTCAAAGAGTTCATTGAAAAAGTTAAGGTCGATGCGCTCGGTGAAAAAGTTCTCAAAGGCGTTCAGCCTGGTGAGCAGTTAATCAAGATCGTGCACGATCAGCTC
>JAKFUR010000150.1 GCA_021732585.1 Bacteriovoracaceae bacterium | reverse complement strand
ATATAAGCTTCCGATCAGAACTCGTTTTGTTTCGAAAGAAGATTTAGAGCGCGAGGGGCATGTACCCCCTAAAGCTCAATAAGAGGTAGCCCATGATGAAGTATTCTGAAGCAGCGAAACTAAGCGCAAAAGACATCAAAGAGAAAGTCGCTGTATTGAAGACTGAGATGTTTAACGCCAAGTTTTCTAAACATACTGTTGGTGTTGAGAAATCACACACCAAGCGCGCACTCAAGAAAGACATCGCTCGTCTCTTGACCGCGTTGAACAGCAAAAAGAATTAAGGCGGACATATGACTGAAACAAAAACAACAAAGCGTAAGTTAACTGGCGTTGTCGTCAGTGACAAAGCGACAAAGACAATTGTGGTGAAAGTAGAGCGCAAGACCATGCACTCGAAATATCACAAATTCGTAACTAACTCGAATAAGTTCCATGCTCACGATGAGACAGAACAGGCTCAAGTAGGAAACACCGTGACTATTATCGAGTCACGTCCGCGTTCTGCTTTGAAGCGCTGGGAACTCTTGTCGGTCGTGAAGTAAGAAGAGGTATACAGTGATTCAACAACAATCAAATCTAATCGTAGCTGACAACTCAGGCGCGAAAACCGTTCAGTGTATCAAAGTACTCGGCGGATCTAAGCGTATGTCTGCAAGCATTGGTGACGTAATCGTCGTAGCTGTTCAGCAAGCAATCGCTGGCGGCAAAGTTAAAAAGGGTGACGTTAAGCGCGCGGTAATCGTACGCACTGTTTTCCCAATTAAGCGCGAAGACGGCACAACTATTACTTTCGATGAAAACTCATGTGTGATCTTGGCTAACGAAAATGAGCCAATTGGAACACGTATTTTTGGACCAGTTGCTCGTGAATTGCGTAACAAGAACTTTTCGAAGATCTGTTCGCTCGCCCACGAAGTGCTATAAGGGGACCTCATGCAGAAGCTCAAAGTAAGCGACACCGTTGTTGTACTTGCCGGCAAAGACAAGGGCAAACAAGGGAAAGTCAAAAACATCAACTGGAAAACAAACCGAGTTCTTGTTGAAGGCGTAAACGTGGTGAAGAAAGCCATGAAGCCAACTCAGCAAGCCCCTCAGGGTGGTTTGGTTGATCTCGAAAAAGCTCTTCATATCAGTAACGTTGCAGTTGCCGATCCTAAAACAGGAAAAGCAACTCGCGTAAAAGTACAAGAGAAGAACGGCAAAAAAATTCGCGTCGCTAAGTCCGGCGCGGATATTAAGTAGTGGAGTAACTCATGGCTGCCCGTCTGAAGACCATTTATGAGACAGAGCTCAAGAAAAAGATGATGGAAAAGTTTAAATACGAAAACATCAATCAAATTCCTAAACTCGAAAAAATCATTGTTAACAGCATCACTCGTGAAGCTGTTAGTAACGGTAAAATCGTTGATCTAGTTGTAGAAGAAGTAGCAACTGTAACTGGCCAAAAGCCGGTTATCGCCCGCGCTAAAAAATCTATTGCTTCATTTAAGTTGCGTGAAGGCCAAGCAATTGGTGCATTCGTAACCTTGCGTGGCGAGCGCATGTATGAATTCCTCGATCGCATGATTAACTTCTCACTTCCTCGCGTAAAAGACTTTCGTGGTCTTTCTCCGAAAGGATTTGATGGTCGCGGGAATTACACAATGGGTCTCAAGGAACAGATCATTTTTCCTGAGATCAATTACGACCGTATCGATAAAGTGCGCGGGATGGGGATTAGCTTTGTTACCACCGCTGAGAATAACGAAGAAGGCCGCGAGCTCTTGAAGCTTTTCGGCATGCCTTTCCGCGAGAAGTGAGGAAGAAATGGCTAAACTAAGTTCAGTAATTAAAAACAAGAGTCGTGAAAAATTGGCTAAGAAATTAGAGCCAAAACGCATTGAATTGCGCGCGAAAGCTATTGATCCGAAAGCATCAGAAGCTGATCGCGATGCAGCACGTGCGAAGTTGAATAAACTTCCTCGTAACGGAAACCTGAATCGTGTGCGTAATCGCTGCGAACTCACTGGCCGTTCACGTGGTGTTTATCGTGACTTTAAACTTTGCCGTAACAAGTTCCGTGAATTGGCACTCCAAGGGTTAATCCCAGGCGTGACCAAGGCTAGCTGGTAAGAGGAGACACTTATGATGACCGATCCTATTTCAGACCTATTAACCCGTATTCGCAACGCGAATAAGGCTGGTTTGGATAAAGTAGAAATTCCTGCTAGCAAAATCAAAGCAGGCGTTTGCAAAGTTTTGAAAGATGAAGGTTTCATCAAGTCTTTCAAGATCATCGCAAAAGGCCCAGCTGACATTACTATTAAAGTTGCTTTGAAAGAAGGCGCTTTGGTTGGTTTGGAGCGCGTCTCTAAGCCAGGCTTGCGTGTTTATAAAGGCTACACAGACATGCCACGCGTATTGAGCGGTTTGGGTGTCTCAATCGTATCAACTTCTTCCGGTTTGATGTCTTCGCGTAAAGCGAAGGCGATGAAGCTTGGTGGAGAAGTTATCGCAAACGTCTGGTAAGAGAGGATATTATGTCGCGTATTGGAAAAAAACCGATCGCTCTTCCAGAAAAAGTGGAAGTGAAAGTCGCTGCCGGTACTGTTGAAGTGAAAGGCCCTAAAGGTCAGCTCACTTACAAGCTTATCGCTGGTGTTAAGGTCGAGAAAAAAGAAAAAACTGTTGAAGTCACAGGCACACTTGATCGTGTTGGTCGTTCTGTATGGGGTCTTACCCGTACAATTGTAGGCAACATGGTAACGGGTGTATCGACTGGCTTTAAGAAAGAGCTAGAGTTTAACGGTGTTGGTTATAAAGCTGCTGTTACAGGCACAACACTTCAGTTAAACCTTGGGCACTCTCACCAGATTGATTACAAGTTGCCTAAAGGCATCGAAGTAAAAGTAACAAAGAACGTTATCGAAGTTAACGGCGCTGACAAAGAGCTCGTTGGATTCGTAGCAGCTGAAATTCGTGCTTACCGTCCCCATGAGCCTTACAAGGGCAAAGGACTTAAGTACGTGGGTGAGAAAGTCATCCGCAAAGCTGGTAAAACAGGCGCGAAAAAGTAATTAATTAGTAGGTGGTGAACCATGAGAAAAGTACTCGGTAAAATTCAGAATCCGACGAAAGCAAAAGAATACCGTCGCCGTCTTTCTATTCGTAAAAAAGTAGAAGGGACTGCAGAACGCCCACGCGTATGCGTAACGAAGACTAACAAACATCTTCGCGTTCAAGCAGTGGATGATCTAACTAACAAAACCCTTTTCTCTGTACAGTCGTACGGCAAGACGAAAGTCGCTGATGCTGGTAACGCTGAAGGAGCAAAGAAGATCGGTGTCGCAGTTGCAGCTCAATTGAAAAAAGCCAATATATCAGTTGCAGTTTTCGATCGTAGCGGCAAACAATACACCGGCGTGATTAAAGTTCTTGCGGATGCAATCCGTGAGAATGGCATCCAACTGTAAGAGAGGCAGAAATGGCTGACGAAAACACAAACGAATCTACAGAAACAACTGAAGGCGAAGAGAAAAAAGGTCGCGGCGGAAAGCGCGGTCCTCCTCGCGGAAATGATAAGAAGCCAGCTCGTCGCGAAGCTTCTGCTCAAGGTGACGGCCCAAACGTCGATCTTGAAGAGCGCGTGGTTGCAGTAAACCGTGTTGCTAAAGTTGTGAAGGGCGGTCGTCGCTTCTCTTTCGCTGCCCTCATCATCGTTGGTGATAAGAACGGCAAAGTGGGCTACGGACTTGGCAAAGCAAAAGAAGTTCCAGATGCAATCCGCAAAGCTGGCCAAAAGGCTGCTAAGCGCATGATTAAAGTACCTATTGAAAACGGCACGATCCCTCACGAGATCTTGGGCAATTTCGGTGCTGGCAAAGTTCTTATGAAGCCAGCTGGTGAAGGTACTGGTATTAAAGCTGCCGGTGCTTGCCGCTCAATTTTGGAACTCGCAGGTGTTCGTAACGTTTTGACAAAATCACTACGTGGTAGCAACCCACACAACATCGTGAAAGCTACTTTCACGGCATTGAAGGGTTTGCGCTCCGTAGAAGATATCGCGGCAGCACGCGGTGTTGAGATCAAAGGTCTTCGCGCACGTGCTAAAACGAAAGCTAAAGCAAAAGTCTGAGGTAACCAATGGCTAATAAACAGATCACTGTAAAATTAAAGAAAAGTGTGATTGCTTGCACAGAGAAGCAGCAAGCAACTGTCCGTGGTTTAGGTTTGCGCCGTATTGGCTCTACTAAGACCTTGGAAAATACTCCGGCCGTACGTGGGATGATCAAGCAGGTCATTCACATGGTCGACATCCTGAAGTAAGAGGCTCGATATGTTGAATCTTAAAAATTTGAAAAGCCCTGGCGCACACAAAAATATCAAGCGTATTGGCCGTGGCCAAGGTTCTGGTCAAGGTACTCAAGCAGGTAAAGGCCATAAAGGTCAAAAAGCTCGCTCTGGCGGTGGTATCCGCATCGGTTTCGAGGGCGGTCAAATGCCTCTTTATCGTCGTTTGCCAAAAGTCGGTTTCAATAACTCTGTTTTCGCAACGAGCTATACTGTTGTGAACCTCGAAAAGATCGCCGAAAAATTTACGAGCGAAGTCGTTACACGCGAATCGTTAGTTGAAAAAGGCTTCTTGAGCGGCAAGAATAAGAGTCTGCCGATTAAGGTCTTGGCGAAAGGTGAGTTTAGCAAAGCTCTTACTTTCAAAGGGATCGAGAAGTTTTCAGCCAAAGCACAGGAACTGATTTCCAAAGCTGGCGGAAAAATCGTTAACGAATAATCCCGTAAGGAAGCGAGATGTCCAATAATCTCTCCAAGCTTGAAGAACTCAAGAAGCGTCTGCTTTTCACTATTATTATGCTGGGGGTATACCGAGTAGCAACTCAGGTACCGACTCCCGGTGTTGATGGGGCGGCACTCGCTTCATTCTTTGGTGGTATGAAGGGATCCGTTTTCGGAGTCTTCAACACATTCAGTGGTGGTGCTCTCGAGAGATTTTCGGTTCTAGCCTTGGGCATTATGCCCTACATTACTTCATCGATCATCTTCAGCCTTCTCTCATACTCAATCCCTGCCTTGGCAGAGCTTCAGAAAGAGCCGGATGGTCATAAGAAAATCAATCAATACACTCGTTATGCCACAGTTCTTCTGTGTATCTTCCAGGGTTACGGCTTAGCCGTAGGACTTGAAAGCATCCGTAGCCCAAACAATGGTCTTCCAGTTGTCATTGAACCTGGATATGCGTTTCGATTCCTGACTGTCATTTCATTGATGGCAGGTACGATGTTCGTTATGTGGCTTGGCGAGCAGATCACTGAGCGAGGCATAGGTAACGGTATCTCTCTTGTCATCTTCGCCGGCATCGCAGCGGGTATCCCAACGGGAATGCGCGACACTTTGAACCTTCTTTCAAATGGTGAGATCACTGCGGTTGGGCTCTTGATCGTTCTTGCGATCATGCTTGTCTCGTTCTGGCTGATAATTTATATCGAACGTGCTTTCCGCAAAGTACCAGTTCAGTACGCTAAGCGTGTAGTAAACAATCGCGTTTTTGGCGGTCAATCCACTCATCTGCCAATCAAGGTTAATATTTCAGGTGTAATGCCTCCGATTTTTGCCTCGGCTTTACTAGGTTTTCCTACAACGATTTCTCAGTTTGTTCCTGCTGATAGTCCAGCCAAGTCGATTTTTAGCAATATTGAACAAATGTTGGCCCCTGGTCGCACGCTCTATAACGTCGTCTTCATAGGCTTGATCGTTTTCTTTGCCTATTTCTACGCTTCGATTCAGTTCAAAACTGGTGATATCTCTGAAAACCTGCGCAAGCATGGCGGATTTATTCCAGGCATTCGTCCAGGCGAGCAGACAGTCCAATTCTTGAATATGATTATCAGTCGCCTCACTCTTGTCGGTGCCATCTACGTTGCCTTGATCTGTATTATGCCTGCCATTCTGTTTAACTACGCCAAGGTGCCTTTCTACTTCGGTGGAACTTCGCTCTTGATTTTGGTTGGCGTTGCAATCGATACAATGGCGCAAGCTGAGAGTTTTATGATTTCTCAGCGCTTTGATTCAGCTTACAAAGTCAGAGGCAAGTTCTCTGGCGCTAAGAGGTTCTGATTCATGAAGCATTGTGTCTTCATCGGCGCTCCTGGATCCGGAAAAGGTACCCAGGCAGCAAAGCTCGTAGCCGAGAAGGGATGCAAGCACATATCAACAGGTGACCTTCTTCGCGGGGAAATTGCGAAGGGTTCCGAATTGGGCAAACAAGTGAAAGCCGTTTTAGATGCCGGCATCCTTGTTTCTGATGATCTCGTTATTAAACTAATTCACGCGAACGCTGACCTCGATAAGAACTCGTATATTTTTGATGGTTACCCTCGCAATCTCGTCCAAGCCGAAACATTGGATAGAGAGGTTTTAAAGGGCCGCCCCAGCCTTGCTATATACTTTGAGATTGATCTTCAGAAGCTTATCAGTCGTCTGACTAACCGGAGAACCTGCAAGGACTGTGGAGCCATCTACAACCTCGTTTCTCAAGCCCCTCAAAAGGCTGGTGTTTGTGACAAGTGCGGTGGTACGAGTATGGTACATCGTGAAGATGACAAGGAAGAAGTCATTAAGAAGCGGATGGATGTGTTTACGCAGAACACCCAACCCGTACTGGAATATTACAATAGAGCGAACCGTCTTATGACGGTGAACGCAGAAAATAGCATTGAGCTGCTTTACCAACAAATCTCTTCTCGTCTCTAACGCGCGGCCGGAATGCGGTTGCCAAGCAGAAAGGGTTTAGTTATAAAGTCGCTTACTTTTTTGTGGAACCATAATGTCTGAAGCGCAAGATACCATCGAGGTCGAGGGTCAGGTCCTAGAACTACTCCCGAACACGCGATTTAGAGTGAAGTTACCCAATGGTCATGTCGTGCTCGCGCACATCAGTGGCAAGATGAGAATGAATTATATCAAGATCCTGCCTGGGGATAAAGTCGTTGTTGAAATTAGTAAATACGATTTGGACAAGGGCCGGATTATTTTTAGAAGCAAAGGTTAATTTTTATGAAAGTTAGATCATCAGTGAAACAAATCTGTAAGGACTGCAAAGTGGTTAAGCGCAAAGGTGTTTTGCGCGTAATTTGCAAAGGCAATCCTAAACACAAGCAACGTCAAGGTTAGGAGTTAGAACATGGCACGTATTCTCGGTGTCGACCTTCCCCGTAATAAAGCGATGAAAATCGCGATCCGCGCCCTTTATGGCGTTGGTCCTAAAATCGGTGCAGAAGTGTTGGCTAAAGTCGGCATTAATCCTGAAAAAAGCTCAAACGATCTCACTGAAGAAGAGACACAACAAATTCGTGCTGCCCTTGAAGGCCACGCTGTTGAAGGTGATCTTCGTCGTGAAGTTGGTTTGAATATCAAGCGTCTCAAAGACCTTGGTTGCTACCGTGGTATTCGTCACCGCAAAGGCTTGCCTGTGCGCGGTCAACGTACCCACACCAATGCACGTACTCGTAAGGGTCCTGCTGTGGCGATCGCTG
The DNA here is from genome assembly GCA_021732585.1 of Bacteriovoracaceae bacterium. Classification (GTDB taxonomy): domain Bacteria; phylum Bdellovibrionota; class Bacteriovoracia; order Bacteriovoracales; family Bacteriovoracaceae; genus UBA6144. The sequence continues at coordinate 10,356 of JAKFUR010000150.1, read as the reverse complement.
GTAAGAAATCAATTAAGGCCATGAAGTAATAAGGCGGATGTATGAGCGAAACTAACTCACAAAAACAAAACGACCAAAAGAAACCAGCTGCTGCTGGCGGCAAGAAGAAAGCTCGTAAGCATGTCTCTCACGGCACATGCCACGTATACGCTTCTTTCAACAACACGATCGTAACGATCAGTGATGCTGATGGAAACGCGCTCTCATGGGCGTCTGCTGGCCATCAAGGTTTCCGTGGTTCAAAAAAATCAACTCCATTCGCTGCTCAAGTTGCTTCAGGCGAAGCTGCTAAGAAAGCAATGGAGCACGGTTTGAACTCAGTTGACGTAAAAGTTAAAGGCCCAGGAGCAGGTCGCGAGAACGCGATTCGCGCTCTCATGGCGGCTGGCTTGCGCATCACTTCGGTTGCTGACAAGTCACCTATGCCTCACAATGGTTGCCGCGCACCTAAGCGTCGCCGCGTATAATTTTAACGCGTTAAACATTCTCGCTGTAAGGAGTTCGCCGCATGAGTAATTTTATGAGTAAAAACTGGACTGGCATGATTCGCCCTGCTGCTCTAGAAGTTGATACAGACACGCTCAAGTCGAACTTTGGTAAGTTCACTGCAAAGCCACTTGAACGCGGCTACGGTTTGACTCTTGGTAACTCTCTTCGCCGTGTATTGCTTTCATCTCTTCAAGGCGCGGGTATCGTTGCTGTTAAAATCGACGGTGTTGATCACGAGTTCGGTACAATCAACAACATCAAAGAAGAAGTTTCAGAGATCATTCTGAACCTTAAAGAAATTCGTTTCAAAATCACAGACAAAGAAGAGATGACTCTTGTTCTTGAGAAGAACTCCGAAGGAGCTGTTAAAGCTTCAGACATTTCTGAAAACTCAAACGTGAAAGTGCTTAACCCTGAGCACGTGATCTGCAACATTTCTTCTGGCGGCTCAATCCGCATGGAATTGAAAGTAGCTCGCGGCAAAGGTTACGTCACAGCTTTGGATAACAAAGACTCGTTTGATCTTCCGGTTGGCTGGATCTACCTCGATACCTTGTTCTCTCCAGTTACTCGCGTAAATTACACTGTAACCAACGCTCGTGTTGGTAAGCGCACTGACTACGATCGTTTAACTCTCGAAGTTTGGACTACATCTGGCATTGATCCTTTGGATGCAGTAGCCATCTCTGCAAAAATCCTTCGCGACCAATTGACTGTGTTCTTGAACTTTGAAGACAAAGACGCTCCAACTGAAGTTAAGCCGACTACCCAGGCTACTGCTTCTGTTGCAAACGAAGCGCTTCTTAAGCCAGTTTCTGAGCTTGAGTTGTCGGTTCGTTCAGCGAACTGCTTGCAAAACGCGAACATCAAATATATCTACGAACTCGTTTCTAAGACAGAAGGCGAGATGCTGCGTACGAAGAACTTCGGCCGTAAGTCTCTCAACGAAATCAAAGAAATCCTCGCTTCTATGGGCTTGGGACTCGGCATGAAAGTCGACAACATCATGAAGCAAGTTGGCTCTCAGGCTGAATAAGCCTCGACTGTATAAAGGGAAAGTTTATGAGACACGGTAACCATAAGTATCAACTCGGACTCGAACGTTCACACCGCGTGGCTTTGATGAAAAACCTCGCGATCGAAATGTTGGACCACGGGAAAATCCACACAACTGAAACTAAGGCGAAAGCTCTTAAGCCATTCATCGAGAAATTGGTGACTTTGGGTAAAGAAGACACCTTGGCTAATCGACGTTTGGCTTACTCGAAATTGAACAACAAAGGCGCAGTTAAAGCTTTGTTCGAAACAGTTTCTCCGAAGTTCAAACAGCGCCCAGGCGGCTATACTCGCGTGTTGAAAGTGGCTGACTCTCGCCTCGGTGACGGTGCGAAGACGGCTTACCTCGCGTTCGTAGAGTAGTTTTAGCTACATTTCTTTTCAAAATTTGAACCTTCCCGTGGACACACCAGGGAAGGTTTTTTATTTTGTCCTCATGTTAAATCGAATTCTTGTTGCAGCGGCTTTGATTGGAAGTGCTTTGGGCTACACCTGGTGGTCGCGCCAAAGTCTGAATAAGACCATGCAAGCGCCCCTCCGTGAGAGTTTGCTTCAACAGCTCCCAGGCGCAGAATTTACCACGCTCGAAGGTCAACCGTTCTCCCTTACCGATGTGAAGACCAGCGGTACAAAAGCGATCTTGGTGCATTTCTGGGCCACATGGTGTGGACCATGCGAAGCGGAGCTGCCGGACCTGATGAGCTTTATCGAAAAGCAGCCAGGGAACGCCACCTTTTTGATTGTGGCGGTAAACGACGAAGTGCCAAAAATTAAAAAATACTTGGATTACCTCAAACCGCCGACAGGCGTGAAGATCCACTGGCTGCTGGATAATACCCAGATCCACCGCCAGGCCTTTGGGACCACCAAGCTGCCGGAGTCCTACTTATTTGCCGCTCATGGGACAATGTTGAGAAAATTAGTCGGCCCGCAAGAGTGGGGAAACCCCCAATTTTTCGACATGATGAAGCCCTTCTCCCCATAAAATCGTCAAAAAAATACGCAAATCGACATAGGTGCCTGTCAAGTTCGTCTACGAAGTGACGATAAGTTTGACGAGTTAGACACGGGCCTGGATGGCCCCCAAAGGAGCACCTATGATCATCGACTGGAAAACCATTAAAGAACTCCATGTGAATAAGAAGATGGAGCAAATCGTCGGGCAATGGTTCGATCTAGACTTCTTCTATGTGGACGAACAGGGCCGCATTCAAAACGACTTCAAAGCGAAGGACTACACCTTCTTCTCGCACTTCTTTAAAGTGCAGATGGGCCACAACTATGGACAAGAGTGGCTCGAGCAAGACGTTGAGAAAATCTTTGAAAACATTCGCAACGAAGGCGAAATGGTCTTCGAATACAAGACCTTCTTTCCGCATGTTCATGGCATGGTGGCGAAAGTTGTCGTCGACGGCGAGCTTTTGGGCGCTGTGTGCGCGTATCCATTCCTTAAGAACGACGTAACTGAAAAAGAATTGGGCGAAGTTGTTAAGCACATGGTCGAGTGCGGTTTGAGCGAAGTTGAAGCCAAGGCTTCAGTCTCGAAGATGCGCAAACTCTTCCCACGTGAGCGCGGCTACATGAAAGAGATGCTCGATATCGTTTCAGACGAAGTCGGCACCTTCCACGAAGAGATTTCTAAGCGCGAAGCGCGCATTCACGAGCTCAGTCATGAAGTCGGTAACAAATACCGTTACCACAATCTCATTGGTAAATCGAAGCGCATGCAGCAGATCTATCACCTCTTACAGAAGATCAATAGCTCTGAAGCGACGATCCTTATTCAAGGTGAAAACGGTACAGGTAAAGAACTTGTAGCTAAGGCGATTCACTACAATTCACCTCGAAAAGAAGCGGTGTTTTTGGCGGTGAACTGCTCGGCGTTCAACGACAACTTGCTCGACTCGGAGTTGTTCGGTCACGTGAAAGGTTCGTTCACCGGCGCCATCAAAGATAAAAAAGGCTTCTTCGAAGTCGCTAACGGTGGGACCTTGTTCTTGGATGAAATCGGGGACACATCACTCACTATGCAAGTGAAGCTCTTGCGCGTTCTTCAGGAAGGTACGTTCCTTCCAGTCGGCGCAACGACACCGAAGAAAGTGAACGTCCGGGTAGTGGCGGCGACCAACAAAAACCTGAAAGAGATGATTGCGAAAGGTGAGTTCCGCGAAGATCTTTACTACCGCATTAACGTCATCAACGTACAACTTCCATCGTTGCGCGAGCGCGTTGAGGATATTCCTATCTTGATGGATTTCTTCCTCGAGAAACGTTGTGCAGAATCGGGCGTTCCATTGAAGCAGTTCGCGAAGAAGACGATGGAAAAGATGCTCGACTACCCATGGCCAGGTAACGTGCGTGAACTTGAAAACGAGATCGAACGTCTCGTGGTTCTCTCGGGCGACGACAAGATGATCACTCCAGATATCTTGAATCAGCGCATGATCGAACACGGTGAAACGGGTGCGGCCCGTGAGCATGGTCACGGCCTCAAGGGTGTGAACACCAACGGCAGTTTGAAAGACGCCTTGGAAGAACTCGAAATTCATATGATCCGCGAAGGCCTGAAGCGCTGCGGTTTCAACAAGTCGCGTCTCGCGAAAGAATTGGGCATCAGCCGTGCTGGTTTGATCATGAAGGTCGAGAAATACGGCCTTGATAAGCGCCTCCTGAAACGCGCCGTTGGCGAGTAGAGTCAAAAACAGTTTTTAAGACGGAAGGAGGCGTGAAAACGTCTCCTTTTTTTTGGTGAGTAGGGTATAACTCTTGGACTAATTCCAGGAGGACCGGATGCTGACCAACCAAGAGCGGCGCGACCAGCTCACTCAACTCAATGCCCAGGCCGAAGTCGGTGGCGGCGTCGAGCGCATCAACAAGCAGCACGAACAAGGCAAGTACAGCGCTCGCGAGCGTTTGGAAAAACTCCTCGATCCACAAAGCTTCATGGAGTTCGATAAATTCGTCGTCCACAAAAGCCGCGCCTTCGGCATCGAGAAGACTCAGTACCTAGGTGATGGCGTGGTCACGGGCATCGGCACCATTAATGGCCAGCAAGTGGCCGTGTTCAGCCAAGACTTCACCTGCTGGGGTGGCGCACTCGGCGCTGCTTACGCCAAAAAAATCTGTAAGGTCATGGACTTCGCTCTTGAACATCGCATACCGATCATCGGTTTGAATGATTCCGGTGGCGCGCGTATTCAAGAGGGCGTGGAGTCTCTGGCAGGTTACGCCGAAATTTTCTGGCGTAATGCTCAGTGCTCGGGCGTGATTCCACAAATCTCATTGATCCTCGGCCCTTGTGCCGGCGGTGCGGTTTATTCTCCAGCGCTTACTGACTTCATTTTCATGGTGGAGAAAACCTCGTACATGTTTGTGACCGGCCCTGATGTTATTAAGACAGTGACTCACGAAGAAGTGACGAAAGAAGCTTTGGGCGGAGCGGGCACGCACAATGAGAAGTCAGGCGTGGCCCACTTCAAGTGCACCGATGAAGACGATTGCTTCGAGCGCGTGCGCGAGCTATTGAGCTACTTGCCTGCTTCAAGCGCAGACAAGCCAACACCCGTGCTGACATCGGATGCGGCCAATCGCTCCAACGTGAAGTTGAAAGACTTCGTTCCAGATAATTCACGTAAACCTTACGACATGAAAGAGCTCATCGTTGAGGTCGTCGATGACGGTAACTTCCTCGAAGTTCACCGCGACTTCGCAAAAAATATTTTGTGTGGGTTTGCTTCTGTCGGTGGCATGAAGATCGGCATCGTAGCGAACCAGCCAGCCATTCTCGCCGGTGTGCTTGATATCGATAGCTCAGTCAAAGCAGGCCGCTTTGTACGCTTCTGTGATGCCTTCAATATTCCCGTTGTGACTTTTGTGGACGTGCCAGGCTTCTTGCCAGGAACTGTGCAAGAGTACGGCGGCATTATTCGTCATGGCGCGAAGTTGTTGTACGCGTACTGTGAAGCCACTGTGCCATTGATCACCGTGATCACTCGCAAAGCGTACGGTGGTGCGTATGACGTGATGGCATCAAAGCACATTCGTTCAGATATCAACCTCGCTTATCCCACGGCAGAAATTGCGGTGATGGGAGCAGAAGGTGCGGTAAATATTATTTTCCGCAACGAGCTGGCCGGTCTTAAGGGCGCGGAGTTCGATAAGAAGAAAAAGGAATTGGTTGAAAACTACGAGAATGAATTCGCTAATCCGTACCGCGCTGCTGAACTCGGCTATTTGGATGAAGTGGTTTTCCCGGAGCAGACGCGCTCTCGCATTTATCAGTGCTTGAAAGCATTGGAGCATAAGAAAGCACGTAAGCCTGATCGCAAACACGGCAACATTCCACTCTAGAGGTCACTATGTTAGGAAAACGCGTACTGATCACCAATCGAGGCGAGATCGCCATTCGAATTGCCAAAGCTTTGAATGAGCTGGGTTTAGTGAGTGTGGGTCTTTGGACTGACAACGAACCAGAAGCCGCTCATTTGGAGTACTGCCAAGAGTGGGTCCATCTTCCTGGCAACACCAATCGCGACACGTACTTGAACGTGCCGAAGATCATGGAGATCATCAAGGCCAATAAGATCGAAGCGGTTCATCCGGGCTACGGCTTTTTATCAGAGAACGGAGAGTTCGCGAAAACGCTCAAAGCGGCGGGTGTGATTTTCATTGGGCCTAACCCTGAGGCCATTGCGGCCATGGGTGATAAGGCCATTTCAAAACAATGGGCACAGAAGGCCGGTGTTCCGGTGGTTCCTGGTTCCGTGGGCGAAGTGCCAACGGCCGAAGAAGCGCTCAAACTTTGTCAAAGCATCGGTTACCCTGTGCTATTGAAAGCAGTTGCCGGCGGCGGTGGTAAGGGCATGCGTCCATGTTACTCTGACGCCGATGTGAAAATTAATTTCGAAGCGGTTCAGCGCGAAGCACTTTCAAGCTTCGGTAATGCGGGATTGCTCGTCGAAAAATATGTGAAAGACCCGCACCACATCGAAGTACAGATTCTCGCCGACAAGAAAGGCAACGTTTACCATTTGTTCGAACGTGAGTGCTCGATTCAGCGTCGCCACCAGAAGATCATCGAAGAAGCACCGTCACCTTTCATTGGTACAGACACAAAACTCCGTACGGAAATCTGTGAGACAGCGGTAAAACTTGCGAAAGCGGTCGGCTACGATTCGGCGGGAACCGTTGAGTTCATCATGGGGGATGACCGCAAATTTTATTTCCTCGAGATGAATACGCGGATCCAAGTAGAACACCCGATCACTGAAGAGATCACGGGCATTGATTTGCTCGCGAATATGGTGAAGTCGGCGTTTGGGCAGCCACTGGACTTCAAGTCACAAGACGATATCAAACTTCATGGCCATGCCATTGAGTGCCGCATTTGCGCTGAAGATCCAATTACCATGCTGCCAGCTCCCGGCAAGATCGCGGGTTTTGAGACGACCTTCCCGCAAGGCATTCGTTTTGATCATTGCCTCTATCCAAAGTTCACTATCACGCCAGACTTTGATCCGATGGTCGGTAAACTTATTGCTCGTGGCTTTGATCGTGCAGTCGCGGTTCGTAAAGTTCGCGCGGCCCTGGATGGATTGTTGTTGGATGGATTGAAAACTAATATTCCTTTGCTGAAAGTGATTCTCGACGAAGAGAGCTTTAAGGCCGGTCATTACACCACTCATTATATTGCAGGGGTGAAGCCGCAGGAGAAGGTGGCGATGGCGGAAGACGCACGCACGTTGATGGTCAGAGTCGCTTCTGTTGAAATGGGACAGGTGTAACATGCGCTATTATTTCGTAGATCAAGATCGCAAAGATATCGTCGTCGACTTGAACAAAGTGGAAGCCATCAACGGAACCACGAAGTTTACGTTTCAGGATCAAACATTTTTGGCACGCCGTTTGGCGGGCAAGTTGTTTGGTTCTTGGGATGGGAAGAAGTGGTTCAAGATGACCCAACTTTCTGCGGGTGAGACGGTGGTGTCGAATACCATGACTTACAAAATGTATCGCGGCTTCAAGCCGTCGGGTCTTTTCACAGGCGGCGCTGGCGCACTGGTGACTCAGATGCCGGGCAAAGTGGTGAAGCTCATGGTGAAAGTCGGTGACAAGGTTGAGAAGGGTCAAACCATCTTGATTCTTGAAGCGATGAAAATGGAAAACGAGATTAAGGCCGGCGCTTCCGGTGTGTTGAAGAGCCTCTTGGTGCAACCAGGACAGGCACTTGAACAAGGCGTTTTAATGGCCGAGATCGAGACTTCAGAGGCTTAGAGCGGCAACTCTTGCCGGTTTTCTTCCTTATCCTACCTGAGTGTTACAATGGGATAAGGGAGAAGCCTAATGACTGATAAGCGTAGCTCAATTATCACTGTCCCAGACCTCCGATCATTCTTTTTTCAGGGTCTCGATGAACTCAATAATCGATCGCTCTGCCCTGTCCCTCAAGAAGCCATTTTTTATTCCAGCACAGTCCTTGATCGCCTCGCTTTGAGCGCCAGTTTCTTTGAAGAAGAAGACGGGCGTATCCGCGAGAAGATCCTCGGCACAAAACTCCTTGAAGCCACCCAACTCACACGCGAGGAGCAACGCCGTGTCTATCAAGAAGTCGGCGATGCTGCATTGATGCTGTGTGGGTATTTTTCGGAATCAGTTTCACGCAAACGGATTTTGGACACGAGCTACTATCAGCAACTCGGGGCCACGGCCTATTCACGTCTGAATGGCGTGGTTCCTCGCCATATGAACATTCCATCTTTCTTCGGCGTGCTGGCGTCGAGCTTTGTACCCCTCACGAGTTTGATTGGCATGTTGGCCAGTCGTGATCGTTTCGATCAAGACCGTCATTTGCTCTTTCAAAAGACAATGAAGGGTGATGCCAGCGATCAAGAGATGCTCGCCGGCGGGATTTATCCATCAGAAAAGAAAGTTTCTTAGTAGCCGTATCCTGGCGGCACACTGAACAACCCTGAGCGGTAAGGCAGTCCTTGTGGACCGCCGCCCGGCTTCAGCGGATTGAATTCAGACGTTTCAATCATAGTAGGTGATGTGATGTGCCGGACGCTGTGTCCTTCAATCACTGTGCCGTTGTAGCCGGGAAATACATGGAAGCCGGTATGAGCGGTACCAATGAAGAGCGGCACGGCCTTGAAGTTTAAGGGAAGCGTGCGATTGAAATTCACCAAGCTCGTCGCATCGTCCACTTTGTTAAAGTAGTACATGCCTTTGCGTTGAATGGTGATTAAACGATAAGCGTGGTAGCCCCAGAAACGTTTCACGTTGGTTGGGTCTTTGAGTTTTTCTTCTTCATCCCAAGCGGCATTCTGTGAGAGATCAGGATTCCAAAAAAGAGTTTTCCAACCCAGTTTTCGAAGGGCCTCTTGAAGAGAGGTTCCATCAAGATCATTGGCGAGAAGGAAAGTATCGATCTTTTTCCATGTGTCGTTTTTACCTACAGCCGCGAAACCTTCTGCCATGCATTTGCGAGCAAGACCTACGCAGCTGGTAGGCTGAATACGAGTCACTAGACTCGTAGGTACACCGAGGCGCTTGAGCTCAGCCTTACGCTGGTCAATGGTCATCCGCGCAAAGGCGGATTGGTCACCGTAGAAAGCAGAGATGCCGTAACGACGATGAAAATCTTTATGCGTTTTAAGATCGCGCTTGAGGCAATTCACCACTGTCGGAACGAGGGTCTCGACGTCGAGGTGGTGCTGAGAAATTTCTTGGGGAGTGAATTCAACTGAGCCGTTGAATTGGGCCAAAGCGGGGAAAGACACAAGAGCGAGGAGTATAAAAAGGTTCGTCATGAGATGGTTTTAACACCCCATGACGAATTTGAAAATAATCAGTTTGGGCCAGCGGTCACGATATTCCAAGGACCTGCCATGAAGTGGGCGAGGAATTTTTGGAAATCCAGGTAGGCGATATCCCTTACGGTTTGCTGGGCTTCATGCTGGAAATCCAGGCCAAAGCCGTGAAGGGCCGGCACAGAATAAAACTGGGCGTAGTCTTCGTTGGTTTGAATCGAGAGCTGTTGCTGACCATCGAGCATTGTCTTCACGCGATTAAACTCATCTTCTGTGAGCCCTTCACGTGAGAGGCGGGCGAGGATATCGAGGATGGCTTTTTCCGCCCGCTCTTTCTTGTCGGCACCGGCGCCGATGTAGATGCCCCATGAGCCTGCTTCCAGGGCCGTGACATGCACAGGTTGAACGGCGTAGCACAGGCCTTGTTTGTCGCGCACTTCTACGAACAGTTCAGAGCCTTGGCCTGAGAGATGAGCGGTGATCATCTTGAGATAGTTGTCTTCTACGGCACTGAGTTTGTACGCCGGCCGACCAATCACAATTTGAACTTGCTCGCGCTTCATATCGATATCGAGGCGCTGACCATTCTTGGCCTTGAGTACATTCTTCTTAGGCTTCGGCCCTTTGCGGGGCTTGAGTGTTGCGAAGGCCTTCGTGAGTTTCATCACCACGGTTTCAAGATCAAGATCACCGCAGTAGGTGAAGAGAATTTCTTCCTTCGCCATATGGTTGCGATGAAGTGTCGCAAGAGCTGCCGGAGTCATTTTTTTAAGTGAGGCTGGATTGCCAGAGGCGTCCAATGAGTATGGGTGCGCATTGAAAACGAGACGGTACCAATTTTTAAAAGCCTGCTTAACGGCGTCTTCTTTCTGGTTATCCAGCATACGCAAAATCACTTGGCGTTCATGCTTGAAGAATTTTTCAGGCAGCGTGGGCTTGAGTAGTGTGCCGGCAAAGTGCGCGAGGAGAGCATCGAAGTCCGTGCTCTGGCCGTGAAGAGTGA
>JAKFUR010000102.1 GCA_021732585.1 Bacteriovoracaceae bacterium | reverse complement strand
TTGCAGTTAGATCATCGATCGCCTCGGCATCGACGGTGCAGTTAATGGTGTGGGTAACGGCGCTCGTCGCATTGGCACTCGCCTCAAAGCATTACAAGACGGTGACGTTCAAACAGCGGCACTTTGGATGGTCGCGGGCACAGCGCTCGCAGTAGCGGGGACCTTGATCCTCGCTCGGATGTAGAGGTGAATATGCTCAGTACGATTGTCTTTCTTCCTACCGTCGCGGCTATGCTCTTGGTACTTGTCCCAACCGCCTATGCCCGTAAGTACACTTTTGCAGTTTCAATCGTGAGCTTGTTGCTCGCGGTAAAATTGTGGATGGGTTTTGATGGCAGCACCGCTGCTATGCAATTCACTGAAATGGTTCCATGGATTCCTCAGCTGGGCATTCACTACGCTCTTGGGATTGACGGCATTGCTCTTCCGCTGGTCGCACTCGCGGCTTTCATCGCACCGATAGCGATGCTCGGGACCTGGCCAGCTGAGCCGGTGAACAAGGAAAAATTCTTCCTCGCCAACGCCATGATCCTTCAGACCGGCATGTACGGAACATTCCTTTCAACGGACTTGTTCTTGTTCTACTTCTTCTGGGAAGTGGTCTTGATTCCGATGTTCTTCTTGATCGGTATCTGGGGCGGCCAAAACCGCATCTACGCCACGTTGAAATTCTTCATCTACACCATGATCGGCTCACTCTTGATGCTGGTCGCGATCTTCTGGCTGGGCAGTGAGGCCCGCGAACAACTGGGTGTCGCGACAACACTCATGAGTGATATCGCCAAGCTCAATCTGCCGTTTGATCCAAGCAATCCTTGGATGTCACCGCAAGCTTTGGTGTTCATGGCGTTCACTCTCGCTTTCGTCATCAAAGTTCCGATGGTGCCATTCCACACGTGGTTGCCGGATGCGCACGTGCAAGCACCCACCATGGGCTCTGTGTTCCTGGCCGCTGTTTTGTTGAAGATGGGAACTTACGGCATTATTCGTATCTCTCTACCGATGTTCACGGAAGCTGCCATGTGGGCCGCTCCTGCATTGCAAGCTCTCGGCTGCGTGGGGATTATCTACGGAGCGTTCTGTGCCATGGCCCAGGACGATTTCAAGAAACTCGTCGCCTACTCTTCGGTTTCGCACATGGGCTACATCGTCGTAGGTCTGTTCGCGTTCCAACCTATCGCTCTCGCTGGCTCGCTCTACCAGATGGTGAACCACGGTATCGCTTCGGCCGGTTTGTTCTTGATCGTAGGCATGCTCTATGAGCGTCTGCACACCCGTAACTTGAATGAGTTCGGCTCTCTCGCCAAATCAGTCCCGATGATGGCGATCGCGTTTATGATCATGACCCTTTCTTCTGTCGCTCTTCCAGGCACTAACGGGTTTGTCGGTGAATTCACTATTCTCCTCGGCACTTTCCAACAATCGGCCGTGCTCGCCGGCATCTGCGGTCTGGGTGTGATCTTCGGCGCCGTCTACTCTTTAAAAGCCTTTCAAAAAGTTATGCTCGGCCCATCCAATGTTCAAGGCCACGGCCACGCAGCTCACGGACACGACGATCACGCGGGCCATGGTCATCACGAAGAACCGGCGCACGTTGCTGTGACTCACGATATGAACGCAAAAGAAATCACGGCGATGGCCTTGCTCGCGGTGTTTGTTTTTGCGGTCGGCTTTTTCCCGGAAATTTTCTTCGGCCCTTCTCGCGTCGCTCTAGAAACATTGTCACAATCTTTAACTGGCCCTGTGGCCCCTTAAGAAGAGTTTGAAATGAATTTGACTGAGATTTTTCCTTACGTTCCTTTTTCTGATACTGGCTTCCAAGGGCTCTTGCCTTTCATGGCACTCGGAATCGGCGGCACACTCGCTTTGATTCTCGCTCCCATGAAAAACGGCGCGTTCTTGTCACGCTTGTTTGCACTCATTACTTTGATCGTTTCTGCGATTTGCATCATCCAGTTGGATGGCACGAAAGAAATAATTGGTGGTGTGTTGATCATGAGCACAAAAACTTCGGCTTTGATGCTTGCTCTTCATATGGTGGGTATTTTCGCGATATTCTTGCTCTCGGGTGAAGAAAAGAAAGAAGCTTTGCTACCAGAATCCAATGCCCTGATCGTTTACTCGATTTGCGGTATGAGCTTGCTGGTTTCATCTCATCATCTTTTGTTCCAATTCATAGCTATCGAAATCATGTCATTGGCGATTTACGTGTTAGTGGCTATGCGCCGCACACATCGCACTTCGGCTGAAGCTGGCATGAAGTACTTTGTCTTGGGCGGTCTCGCCTCTGCGACTTTCTTGTACGGTTCAGCTTTGCTCTACGGCTCTACTGGATTCTTCACACTTCCAGAAATTGCTTCAGCTCCAGCTTCATTCCTTAAGACCGCAAGTTTCTGTTTGGTTCTGGGTGGATTGTTGTTCAAAGTCGGCGCGGTTCCTTTCCACGCTTGGGTGCCTGACGTCTACGAAGGCGCCTCTTTGCCAGTGACGGGCTTCATGGCCGCTGCTGTGAAATTCGCGGCCTTCTGTGTGCTCGCAAACGTCGCTGCTGCCGGTTTGAACGCCAGTACTTCAGAAGCCGTCACTTGGATTTTGACCATCGCCGCTGCCTTAACCATGGCGTGGGGTAACTTCGCTTCTCTTACACAACGTGGACTCAAGCGCCTTCTCGCTTACTCTTCCATCGCCCACACCGGTTACTTGCTCGTGGGTGTCATCGCTGCCGGCGAAGGCGCACTCAGTGCCGGTGCTCCTGTGTCGCTCTACTTACTCTTCTACGCCTTTGCGACCTTGGGTGCGTTTGCATGTTTGCAGGCGCTCGCTCCGGCCAGCGAAGACGTGCCGATGGATGCCATCGCTGGTCGCGGCCTTACTCATCCATTCTTGGGTCTGGGTCTTACCGTCTTCTTGTTCGGCATGGCGGGCATTCCGATGACGGCAGGCTTTATCGGTAAATACTTAGTGTTCGGTGCCGGTGTTCACACTGGTCACGTGCCTCTCGTTATCTTGGGTGTGCTTACCAGTGTGGCCGCTATGTACTACTACCTGCGCATCGTGGTGACCTTGTACATGAAGCCAGTGGAAGCCACTGCTCCAAAGCCAGTCTTGCACTGGGGAGCTGCTGTGGTGACCGTGCTGTGTCTTATGACGACGCTCTACTACGGTGTGGCTCCGGCGCGCATCATCGCCTACTTCGAAACGCTTTAATGAGTAGAAATAAAAAAGCCTCCGAAAGGAGGCTTTTTTTATTATCTGAAGAAATCCAAACCCTGATAATTTTTAAACGGCAGCGGCAGCACCTCTTTCGAGAGGCCCTCCACCCGACGCTCCACCTGATGCTGGACTAATTTAATCATGGAAGGGTCACCCTCCAGATCAAGCACCACTTTTCCAGGCGCATTAAAGTGAACTTCGCCTGTGATTTCGATCTTACGAACGATGTCGTAGATGACTTCAGCAGCGGCAATATCAAGGGTTCCGGTATAGGTAATTTTACGTGCAATCATGCCCACAAGACTCTCTCTAAGAGGGGATTTTGTCCACAGCAACTTGTGCTAGACTAAGAGCATGTTGAGCAAGAATGAGAAACTTTTTGAAGGGACCTACCAGTATTTCCAACAGGGACAGAACTATTCCCAGGAAAACTTTACGGTGGAGCATAATGAAGAAACCGGCGATCTGGTTTTTCATGCCGAGATAATGAGCCGCGTCGAAACTGGTGAGTTTTTCAAGATGCAAATCCACTATCTGCTCAATCAGTTTTACGTTCCTCAAGTCCTGACCATAGAGAAGTCGCTGGGCGATAAATTGGCGCGAGAAATTTTTGAAGTTGATCCGACGACACAGACCTTGCGCTACAGCTTTAAATCAGGCGAGACCTTACAAACCACAGAGCGTCCGTTTAGCAGCACCAAGCATTACCTCGCAGCTCCCTGCTTTGTGACTGCCGGACTTTTCACTGCCACAAAAAAAATTGATACCACCGCTCGCACACCTGTTCATTTTGTTACTCCTAAAACCGGCTGGGAATTTGCTGGCGCACCAGAAGACAAGATCATGTGGGTTGATCTCAAAACTCACGACACGGATGATCTTGAAGTCGGTGGTATGCCTCTTACTGCACTACAGTTCGAATTGCACGACGAAGACGCGTTGAGCGGTAATGTTAAATCAGGCGCACACATGTGGGTCAGCAAACATTACGGCATCCCCTATCAATTAGAAGAGAAAGACGGCGGTAAAATCGTGATTCGTCGTTTGAAAAAATTAAAACAGAATCTTGAAAAAATTTTTTAGTCGAACCACTGTAATAATTTTTTTGGTCGACGAACTTTATAATTCTTCATCATCTGCCCCGTGCCCTTAAAGCCCATTGCTGTGATCCCACGAATATCTTTGTAGCAATTTTCTACTTCACGGGTGAACTGACAGGGACGCAGATTGAACTTCGTTGCCCTAGGATTGGAAAAGCGCAGAACAAACAGGGGCTCCCCTCTCTTAATGACGACAGGGACTGACTGATTCACCCACTCAAACGCAAAATTTAAAGGGCGAGCAGGCCAAAGATAGGGATCAAAGGATCCAGGAATACAACGCCAGGAAACATCACGCCCATCAAGCGGAAGCGGCATGGATTCAACGAGCGTGTCCTCGTCATCACACACAATACCAAAACCCATCGTAAGCTGGCCGACTGGCAAGCCCATATGCCGACCGGAGGGTTTAAGGACACTCATCAGGTAACTATCCATTTGCGAAACGGTACTCTTGATATCAAACCCACCATCTTCTTTTTTCGACAAAGTAAAATCCATGGGAGAACGAACGACGTACATGTTTTCGATGTATCTTTTTATGGCCGGACATCTCAGCATATCGACCGCCGAGGCCATGGGATCAAACGTATAGAAAAACGGTTCTAGAGAATAAAGTGTGGCACTCGGAAGAAGATCAGAAAGCCCTACCCAGCCCACCTCGATACTATTCTTAACGCCTAAGCCTTTGAAAATACTAGGCATCTTCATTTAAATCCTTCGATAATCGATGCAACCGACTGCCACGCCATTGCAGTTTATTGTTTCTAATCTATCATAGGGTTTATGACTTCATCATTCACATATAAATCACAGAGGTTTGAGATCTCAGAGGAAGTTTTACAGCAAAACAAACCTGATAGCATTGTCCTCTGCGTGCCTTCATCGGAAGACAGCTATTTCATTATTGATGGTGTGGCCCATGAAATTTGGAAACTCATCAACCAGGGACAATCAATCGAAGCCACGCTTAATATCATGGCGGATAAGCACAGCATAAAACCTGACGTGATGGCCCCTGAGGTAGAAAAATTTATCAATAACTTGCTCGAGTTTCAGATCATATCGAGAGTTGATCCATGATGAACGTCAGCTTCGTGATCCCATTTCGGCAGTATGGCCCACACCTTCTCAAAACGGTCGCTTCGATTCTGGCACAAAAAACGACACTTTCTTATGAGGTGATCGTCGTCAACAACTCTCCGGACGTCGCACCGTTGATTCCACAAACGAAAGTCTTTCATTGCCACAAAAAAGGTCCATCTGCCGCACGCAACATGGGTGCTGGCCACGCCGCCGGACAGTTTTTGGCATTCATCGATGCCGATGTCGAGCTCGACGCGAACTGGCTCGAGCAATCCTACCAAGAGATTAAGAAGCATCCGACCATCGGCGCAGTTCAAACTCCTATCATCACAAAGTTAGCTGATGAAATTCAGCCGAGTTTTTTAGACAAATTTCGACTCGCCTCAAAGCTGTCTGCGACCGAAGGATCATTTGTCTACATAACTAGAAATTCAGTCGTGCTCAACACCGCCGCCTGCCTTATTCGCAAAGAAGCGTTTGTTCGTGGGAATGGTTTTGATGAACAGCTCATGCGTGCGGAAGACACCCACTTCACACTTAAACTGATGGCCGCGGGATATTTTATAGGCCTCTCGATGCAAGCTCAGGCCCGCGTTTCAAACGATAAATCGTTTTGGGGCTTTACCTGGAAGTTTTTTCGCCAGGGGCAATGTGAGCGAATCATCACCAACACGCTAGGACAGACACCGGTGATGGGTGAACCGCTCTTCAAATCTGATTCGACCCTCCAGTTTATCTACTACAAGTGTACCCGAGTCCTCTACACCATCGGATACAGATCGACCCGAAAAAAGCTCGCCCCATTGGCGTATCGCAAAGGTGAGTTTTCCTATAACCGCTTCATCGAGTTGATTGTTAATGAAAAGAAATGGAAACTACCGGACCAGATTCGACTCGTTCATGCGCCGAATGGATTGGTGTTCATCAACCTCGATAATCTCACCATGGCGATGATCCCTTTGAAAAACTTCAGCTGGAACTTTAAATTGAATATTCCAGCTACTTCAATGCAAAACCTACAGCAGAACCATTTCGTTTCCGAGATAAATGAAAATGAGGTTGCACGATGAATATAAATAAAGAATTCTATTTCGGCGGGATCACAAAAGTTGCTTTTAAAGATGGTTACGGCATCTTTGCTGACTGTGGCGGAGTCATTGAATTCTGTGGTCCGGTGGGTGGTTCGTGTGTAACTGCTACCATTCCTCAAAATGCAGACTGTAGATCCGGAACGTTGTACTGGTGTCAACAAAACTGGGACGGAGCAGAGTACTACGGGAGTGTTGCCACAGCCGGTACCTGCTAGTGCTTACTAGATAGAGATAGAAATGAGGTCGCTTCGTGAATTCAAAAAATAAATTTTATTTCGGTGGTGTAAAAAAAGTTTCATTTAAAGATGAGTACGACGTTTTCGCTCCGTGTGGTTCACCCGTAGAGATAATCGAGTACTGTGGCCCGGTCGGTGGATCGTGTGTAACTGCCTCAAATCCCGGATCAGCCGAATGTCGGTCAGGCACTCTCTACTACTGTCAGCAGACATGGTACGGCGGTGAATACTACGGAAGCCTTGCGACAGCGGGCACATGTTAGTCTTTCACTAAGTACTTCGTTAAGTCCTCACAGGCCTTCTCAAGAGTTGAAACCTCTACTTCATAGGGTTCCATTAACTTCGCAAATTGTTTCAGGGTATTTCCTTTCCACTTTTTGATTCGTTGATCCGCGATAATCACCCCACCAAAATCAGTTTCAGTTCTTAGCAAGCGACCACACTTCTGGTGAAGTGCGCGTGCACGGTTAGCCAAGAAGTAATCCTGAAATTCATTGCCGAAACTCGCGTCGTACCACTCGCGGCGACGATCGATGACTAGTTCACGTCGGATGTCAGGAATCTTATCAATAACAATCAATTGCAACTGATCACCAGGAACATCAATACCTTCTCCGAAACTTTCCATCCCGATCAAAATCCCCGAAGGAGATTTTTTGAATTCTTCGACGACGTTTTTGCCCATGCCTTGCACAAACACCGGCAGGTGCCCTTCAAACTCTTTCAACAAAAGATCCACGGCCGTTTCAAAGCGCACACGCGCTGAAAATAGGAAGAGCGTGCGGCCCTGTAACTCTTTCACTAATGGAATGATAGGCTTCAAGAGTTCTGGCACAAACATCATATCGCTGATGGCCCGCGTATCATTAACCAGCATGATCTTGGCGTTGTTTTTGTAATCGAAAGTGGCCGGTAAATACAATCCACTCTTAAAGCGCTTCTCCTGCGGCAAATATGAATAGCCAGTCATCCACTCCACGCCCTGTGTACCTGCATCGCCTTTATCATTGGCCAGTGTCGCTGAGGTGTAAACCACGGACGTGGCACTCTCGAGCAAGCCTTTGTGAAGAGTGAGACCCACATCAATCGGCGCACTTTCAATCTGCCAGCCATTTTCCTCGCTGAACTTTAAAGCTGTGACCCACAATGAAGGTGGTTTTAAGAAATGCGCCAGGCCCATGACATGCTTCTCGAGTTGCCCCCAGAAACTTTCAAACAACGCCCACGCTTTCATTTTATTTTTATCGTCGTCGAAATCTTTTTTCTGCCAACGCTCAAAGTGCGGCATCAATTGCGAATAGAGATCGCCCCAGATTTGATGCAAACTCTCGAGGTGATTCAACAGTTGAATCGTCAGCGCATCGTTAGCGCGCTCCTTGCTCGGGAAAGGCGCTTCATTGGTGTGCACAGGGTGATAGTTCGGCAACTTCTTAAAGAGACTCTCGAGCACTTGCATCAGAGGTGTGACATGATCACGCGCCATGCGAGCAGCGAATTGGCCAGCGTCGCGCAGACGAGCAAACTCATCTTGTAGCGCTGGTGTTTCGGGCCCGGTCGACAAGAGATAGAGCAAAGCCCCCACCCCTTGCGGTTGCACTTTCAAGAGCGCCTCCACCGAACGATCAGACACTTCCACCGCAAAGGCCCGTGTGGCCTCGCCTTCGATTTTATGGGCTTCGTCCACTACGATGTGGGCGGGACGAGGAAAACTGCGCGGCCATGCCAGCAGCATGGCGTGGTTGCCCACAATCAACTGCGCTTCTTTCGCCTCTCGCAAACCTTGCACATAACTGCAGTTCAAAACGAATGGGCACTGCGAACCGACACAGGCGCGGTAATCCACCGCGAGTTCTTCATCGCGCTCACGCACTTCCGGCACAAGTTTTTTGAGAATGAATGGCAATTGCTCGCGTGTGATCTTCTTGGCGTAAGGCGCTTCTTCGTTGTGATAAAACAGCATATCGAAATAGGCACGGGTGTAAGCCGAACCAAACGAGGCTTGATCGAGCAGATTTTTTTGATCTTGGTCATCACGGAACAACAATTCACACAGATGGTTGTTTGAGCCCACTAGGCGCGTGATCTTAAAGTCACTTTCTGAAAGCTGTAGCATCTGGCGCAGCTGCGGAACGTCTTTATCCATCACCTGGTCTTGCAGGGTCTTTGTTCCCGTGGTGACAAGCACTTGCTCGCGACTCTCCATTGAGAAAAGTGTCGACGGCAATAAGTAGCCAAGAGTTTTACCTGTACCCGTAGGTGCTTGAATAAGGGCATGAATACCACTCTTAAAGGCCTGCCCTACTCGCAAGGCCATATCAATCTGCGCCTGACGAGCGCGATACCCTGGGACCTGCTCTTGGCGGGACTTGGCGTCTCCCAAGAAATCACGAATCACATCGCCGGAGAATTTGCGCGGCATCTTGCTCGCTTGCGGATAATCCCGTGAGGCCAGCTCAGGACGTTCGTCTTGGAGCCATGTTTCCACACAGGCGCCCACATCCATCTCGCAGGCCTCGCCCAAATCCATCAATTCTTCCCACGAGAGGAAGAAGAAATGTTTGAACCAGAAATCATCAGGGAATGAGCGCAAAACTTCTGTGAGCTTTAAGCGCAGACCGCGTTTTTTCCACGTGAGTGCCGTGGCAGCGACAAGGACCTTCAGAAGATCCCGTGAATCCGCTTCCCCGCGATGCTCTTCTTTGTCCGCAATTCCGAACCGCTGAATAAAACTCTCGAGGTTTAACTGGCCGATGCCCGGGAACAAAAGCCCCAGATAAAGAATCGAGTCTTGAAAAGATTCGCGGTCGGAGGATTTATCAACTTTGTCGAAGTAACGTTTAAGGAACTTTTCCTCGAAGGCCGAGTTGTGGGCGATCAGGCTGTGCTTCTCAAGCTCTAAGAGATCCGGCTCTACCTGCTCCCAGATGGGCGCTTTTTTTACCTGGGCGTTGGTGATACCCGTGAGTTTCTGAATAAACGGCGATACGGGACGTGAGGCGCGCACCAGGCTGGTAAATTTTCGCACGAGTGTAGTTCCGTCGAACTGCCAGTAGCCAAGATCGATGATATCGTCGTCCAGCGGGTTAATGCCGGTGGTTTCGATATCGATGACGGCCCATTTACCTAAACCCATTTTACGCTCCGTCCCATTTGGGGACTTTTGGAAAACCGCATGATATCTAGCGGTTCTAGAAAAGGAAAACTCTATGCCGACTTGGCTCATGCAGACCCAATCTTTTTTGATTGTGGCCCTGATGATTTATGGCATCACTCAGCATAAGACGCGTCTCAAGCACGTGAAAATCATGTCGTCGGCGATGATCTGGGACGTCATTCTGATTTTGCAAATTGAACTCTCCCGCAGTGCCATTCTGAAAGCTTCAAAGGCCATGGGTAATCCCATGCTTTTGAACATCCATGTCTCGATCGCTGTGACGACGGTGCTCTTCTACGGCCTGATGGTTTGGTCGGGAAGAAAACTCCTCGCGGGAGATCAAAAAGTTTATAATCGACACAAACTTCTCGGGCGCACCACGATGGTTCTCCGAATCCTCACACTGGCCACGAGCTTTCTCGCTGTCGCGGAGCCTGCTGCATGAATAATTTAGAACTCGTCGCTAACTTGATCAAAACTCAACTGACTGACGCGAAAGTGGAAGTCAGTGATATGACCGGCACTGAAGACCACTTGGAAATCACCATCGCCAGCGATGCTTTTAAAGGTAAGATGCTTTTACAGCAGCACCGCATGATCATGGATATTCTGACTGAAGCCCTGGCCGGTCCTGTTCACGCCGTAAAACTTAAAACTATGACTTTAGATAAATACACAGGAGAACAAGCATGAACCCATTTAACGTTCTGCAAACTTCAGCTAACGAAATCGCCAGCGCTGATAAGACTAAGCCTCTCAAAGAGCAAATCGAAGCTCTCTTGAAAGCGGAAAAAGTTGTCTTGTTCATGAAGGGCAACACGGACATGCCTCAGTGCGGTTTCTCGGCCAACACCTCTGGCATCTTGAAGCAGTTGGGCGTTCCTTTTAAGACCTTCAACATCTTGAGCGACGGCGACATTCGCCAAGGTTTGAAAGAGTACAGTAACTGGCCGACTTATCCTCAGCTCTACATCGACGGCCAGCTCGTCGGTGGAAATGATATCGTGACCGAAATGTTTAAGAGCGGCGAACTCCAGGCCCTGCTTAAATAGTGAAAACGCCCATCGGGTCATTGAATCCGGCCGTGCGTTCCGTCCATATTTGGGGCGGAGGTGTGGCCGGTCTCCTGATGGGGCATTTTCTCTCTCGCCAGGGCTTCGATGTTCAGCTCTACGAGAAATCCGATCGACTCGGCGGCAAGATTCAAAGCCACCAGCTTCCTGAAGGTATTATTGAAGCAGGACCCAATGCGATTTTTGCTACGGCAGAAATTGAGTCATGGCTGCAATCTCTTGGCCTCACCCTCATCCCCGCCACACCAAAACTGAAACGTCGCTTGTGGAATGGAACACCGCTGGCACCCATGTCGCTGGGTCTGGCACTCAAGCTCTTGCCAAAACTTTTTAAGCGCACGCCCAGTGTGAATGATGGCATCACCGTGGCGCAGTTTTTTCGCCCGCTCTTAGGAACTCACGTCGAAAGCCTGCTCTCGCCTGCTCTGCAAGGGGTGTATGGTTGTGGCGCTGATGAACTCACTATAGCCAGTGTCTGGCCGCAGTTGAGGCCTGGCCGTTACTGGCAGGTGCTGCGTTCACTCAAAGGAACCCGCGCCCGCTCTGTGAGTTTCAAAGGTGGCATGAGTGAGTTTATTCAAGCACTCGCCAAGTCCATCAAGGGGCAAATTCATCTTAACAACACGAGCGCTTTTGAATTACGTCCTAACACCATCATCTGCACCGAAGCCCCTGCAGCATCGCTGCTCTTGAATGGCAGCTGGGCAGAAGGCGCGCGCCTGCTTGAGCGTCTGGAGTATCTGCCGCTTTCAAGTGTCACAGTCCTTACTCCTGAGATTCCTGAAACCCGTGGTGTATTCGGTTATCTCTTTCCCCGCGCCAGCGGTGTGAATACTTTGGGAGTTTTATTCAACCGTGAGATTTTCCCTCAGCGTACGGGCATGACTTTTATTTTACCGGGAACTGAAGATGTGGAAGCTCGGGTAAGAACTGATCTACAAAAACTTTCGTGGCCGACGGGTGATATTAAAATGCACTCATGGACGAAAGCTCTTCCGCGCTACAATCAGACACGCACCACAACTCTCAAAGCCCTTCAGCATGATCCTGAGCGACCGTTCGAACTCATTTTGTTTGGTAACTACGTGGCAGGCATCAGTCTGCGCGACATGATTCAGACTGCAAAGAGCTTCTCAGGGACCCACGCGCCTTTGTGAGCTTTCAGTAGCGCTTGGCGCAGATGCGTAGGCAAAAACGGATCTTTCGTTCTGCACGCCAACTCCCAACTTTGAATCTGCAAAAGTAAATCCCGCGCCTCTTCTGGCTTCCAGCCTTTGGCGAGCGTAATGATATCTTGGTCGTACTTACTTAAACGTCCTTTGCCATCGGCGTAGCTGGGATCCGCGATCTTCATCAGGTGAGATTGTAGAAAACCAAAGATGGAGCGCCAGCGTTCAAAATCCGTTTCAATCGACAAGAGTCGCTCAAAAAACGGGCGCCAGGCCTTCTTGGCCATGTCATTGGCGAGAGCAAATTGATCCAGGCGATCAACTCCGATCAAATCTCGCACTTCAGTCGCGCCGATACTGCGACTCTCCGGATGATTGAGTTTTACTAAACGGAAAGCATCAAAAAGCGGCATGAATTCATTTTCCACCGCTTGCAGAACGTATTGCTTGGCATCCGCCGCCAACGGCAATTGAAAAAATGCACAGAGAAAATCAACTAGCTTCGCCGTCTCCCAAAAGCGCGGAGCTTCAATCTGGAGATGGGAAACATTTTCTGCCTTTAAGATTTTTTTCAAAAAAGCAGAATCACTATGAAAACCTAAAGCGAGCACTCGTCCATCAAGCATCAAATCATCACGCAAAAAGACTTCTTTGGCCGTCGCCGGTGCATCGTCAGGGGCATTGATAATCCACGACTCTGTATTGCCAAAGAGGCCTAAGGATAAGAACTGATCTTCCACCCAGGCTGCCTGCGTATCCGCACCAGATACTTGCTTTGGACGATCGTCCGTCGCTATGCCACTCAAGAGATGGTCTTTCATCAAGCGTAATGCAAGCGGATCAAAGGCTTGAAGGACGACACGGCCTTGCAGCGTAACCCACGATCCCTTCGGAAAGGACTGGAAAAAATCCCACAGCTGCCACTTAGAATGCATAAAGAATCATGTCTCGAATTTGTTCGGCCGCACGTAGGGCCATGGTGTCTTTGGTGCGGCGTAAAGCGCCGGCGTTTTGCGTTGCTACGACACTGGTATTTGCCCCATCGAAAATTTCTCGGTTAAATGTCTCATCGAGCGTAAAACTTTCGTTGAAAAGAATTTTCCCTTGCGGCGGAAGCTTCGGTCCAAGTTCACTTCGCAGGAGTGCCAGCTCCTCCGTGGTGGGCCGCTTCACAACCACCACCTGAAGAATGAGGTTCACACGAGTCGCACTGGGGACAGAAAAGTCCGGACGCTGATCCCCGATGGCTTCGGGCGCCACACCCTGGGCGACACGTAAGTTATCGGGCTTCAGAACTTCGTTGAGTTTTTCGTTGGAGCGGATGATGCCAATCAGAACGGCGTCAGTATTACTCGACCAACCCGAGCGCAATCTTAGTCCACTAAACCCGGTTAAGAGTTTGTAGGTTTCTCGTGTAAAGCTCGATGAGACTTCAGGGATCGATGAGTAGTTGTAAAACATAGGAACAGAAAGTGAGTCCACACCGTACTGCTGGAATGGATTAGCCGTTTGCGTGTAGCGATATCCTGAGCAGGATGCTAACAGGCCCATGAGAGCGAAAAACAGGGTTAAAAAAGACTTTTGACGCATGGCCTTTTATAGCATGGCAGGGGTATAACGAGAAGTGATGTGGAAGAAACTTAAATTCAATTCTTATGTGCCGACCCAACGTGGCGAAGGGGCCGCTCCTCACGAAGAGTGGCAGCGATTCGTGGAAGGCTTCGATTTTTTTGGGCTGATTGAGGCCTGGAGAGATATCGTAGGCGAGATGCTGGCCCGAGAGTCCATTCCCTTACGTCTCAAGAATCGCACCTTATTTATCCTTACACGCCATCCGGCTTTCGCGGACAACATGAAATACATGGAGAAGATTCTCCTGCAAAAGATCGCAGAACGCTTTCCGGTTGCGGCTCCCATGTTGGATAAAATTGCCTTTGAATCTAACGAAGTTTTTTTTCAAGAGAAGGCCCGGCCATTCTTAAAGCCCAAAGCGCCGACTCTTCATCCGCACTCTCCTGAGTTTAAACGTCTGAAAGCCGAAGCCGAAAAATTATTTGCTGATGTAAGTGATACGGGCGAGCGCGAACGCTGGGTTTCACTCTACATACAATCTTGTCAGCCGAATGACCCGCATACGCCCTGAACGCATGACGTGCTTGATCTCATAGCCTTCAGGAATCGTTGGCTTGCCTTGGGGCCCAGGATCGCGATGCAACCACCACGCCTCCCCTCCCACAGCGAGTGAACGAACCATGGCATCTACCCACGCTTGAAAGTCATCAATCACAAAACGATGAGCAATATTGCGACGAGGGTCTAAGGAAGCACGTCCGCTCCGAACTAAAAAATACGGTGGA
The DNA here is from genome assembly GCA_021732585.1 of Bacteriovoracaceae bacterium. GTDB lineage: Bacteria > Bdellovibrionota > Bacteriovoracia > Bacteriovoracales > Bacteriovoracaceae > UBA6144. The sequence goes on along the minus strand of JAKFUR010000102.1, from coordinate 3,879 downwards.
TTACACAATAATATCTGCGCCTGAATCTCACTTTCGAGATTGAACTCTGAGACTTTTTGCCAGTGATATTTCACAGAAGGAAGACGGCCTTGTTTTGCTACATTCTGCGTGAGGTAGGGCTCCCACTCTTGTTGCTGGTACTCAACAAGATGAGCATGAGCGATGGAAATTTTCTGGGAAAGCTCGCAGCTTAAAACCCCAGACCCCGTACCGAGTTCGACTAAGACTTCCACTTTCTTGTGAGTTGTATTCTCAAGCACTGTTTTGACTAAAAAAAGTTGATCCCAACCAAAACGAAAAAAATCCGGCTGAGCGTAGTCTTCATACCCGATCATGGGGCAGACAAAGCCTGAACCAGCGGCTCATCAATTTGCCCCATCTCTACCAAGCCCTTAAGCACCCAGGCATTGTGAGCATCTTCACGAATCTTAGTTTGATAGAGCGTACGTCGCTCTTTAATGAGGTTGTTCACTTGTTGAGGTGCCACGCGCTTGAGCACGCCCAGCAAACCCTCCTCAGGCACGAGGGCATGGAAGAGCAACGGGTTTTTAGTCTTTATGAGTGCTAACTCACGGGCCAGTGCCTCTCGGTTTTTACCTTGGTCCGGAATACGGCCAAGGAAAATCCATGAACGTGATCCAGCATCTGTACGGCCAAAAAAACTATCGAGGTAACGACCACGACGACGGCCTTCAAGATCTCGGTTCAACATCCAGGCCGAAAAACCGGGAACTACACTCTGGTGATACATGAGTCCAAGCTTCGCGAGGATTTCACTTTCATCGAGCTCTTGATGTTTCTCGGCCGCTTTGAGAATTTCCTGTTCACTATAAAACTCACGTACACCTTGGAAGAAGAGATCCACCACCAGGTGACCTTCCAGCCCAATCGCGAGCGACTCAAAGAGATCAGGAGCAAGGCCCGTGGTGAACTTGCCCAAACTATCGCTCCTTTTAGGCGTCTGCGAAATTCGCTCCAGCAAATTTACGTTGAGCCAGTCCGTGATTAACTTTTCAGTCCTCGCCCAGTTGCCGAGCTTGAGATATCCCACGGCCCTGAGAGTGAGATAGTCTAAATAGGGTGGCAAATCTTCTAGGTCATTCAGCAACCGAATCAGCGCCTGGCGCTGAGGAACAGTCATGGCGTGATCACTGGCCCAAACCCCCTTGAGCTCTCCTTCCAGAACCGCTTGAATGGCCTTAGTGCTTGCCGACGCTTTAGGTACAGACTTGGACTGCAGCCAGCGTTTAAGTGGATGGGTGGAGGGCATGGTGACCACACAGTCACGCAAGGACAGCAAGAACACTTCATTGGCGGTCTGTGGGTTATGTAGCACGAGAGCGAGTTGAACGCTGGGATCATTGAGCTGGCTGCAATTAAGTTTTACACGTTGAAAAACACCTTCTAGTGCGTAGCCGTCAAATCCACCACTTAATTGAAAGGAATGCGACTCGTCAGAGGCAAAGGGTGCAAAAAGATTTTTTTTTTAGAGCTACTCTCAGTGGTCTGCGCGTGGGCGACTGGAATGACCGATGAGTAGGCGCTTTGAATAAACTCCTGCAAAATCCGCTTACGGTAGTAGAGCATTCCGGCCAAGAGCACCAAAATGATCACCGTACCCATCATGACGACGCGATCACTCACGAGACGTTTGCGTGGAGGGTTCGGCGGTGGATTACTAGAAAGTGTAAGAGTCTTTTTTTTACCCTTCCCCGGTGAGATAGGCGTGGGTGATGGAGCTGGCACAACGTTTAAGCGCGCCACCGGACGAGCAACGGCCGCCACCAGGGCAGCCTCAGGTTCTTCGTCGGAAGGAATTTCTTGGGTCTCGCTGGCGACAATAGCAGGAGCACGGGCCACGGCTGATTTCATTTGCACACTTCCGGCCGCACGCGGCTTTGGTGGCGTTGCGGGTGTGTCTTTCAATTCAGAGAGATTGATTCCACCCACCAGAGTGATGTCCTCGTCGGGTGCCTTCACGCTTCTGCCGGCAGGGGCGGTCAGAACATCAATGCCTTCACTCATCGGATTGAAGCTCTGTTTTTTGTTACCAAGCAGATACTCTTCAACCTGGTCTTTTTCACGCAGGAAAAACCAGTAGCCGTTCCCGCTGCAAATCTCGTCTTCAGGTCTCACTGAGCCGTTATGATAAAGCTCGATGACCTTATCCTTAGAGACAGGCCCTAAGATGTGATTCGATTTGGTTCGGATGAGCCAGTTTTTCGTTGGCATATTTTTTACCGCGCAACCAGGCCAATGAGGGCCGCTAAGTCTTGGTCGTTGAATCGCAAGCCTAAGCTGATGGTCGCAGAGGCATTGCCATCTTCCGAAATCAAATCTTCTCCAGCAACCCGGGCAAAGAGCACGTTCCAGACTTTTACTTCGGTGATCAAGCGCAAGTTCGGGCCCGCATCTTTTTGGTAATCGAAGACTTCCATGCCGGTACGAATACCCCAGTCTGGGAAGAAGTAGTCGATACCCACACCACCCGTGCTTTCAATAATACCTGCACGAATACCAAGGCGCTGAATGCGGCGACCAATTTGTAAGTTAAATTTGAAGCCACTCTTATTGATAATTCGCTTGTCAGTACAGGTCTCAGAACCACCATCAACCGTCGTGCAGGTCTCTTCTTCTTCTTCGATCTCTGGCCCGTAGTCGTTGGTGACAACGCCAATTCGGAAGAAACGTTCTGGAGCAGGATAAATATCAAGATCGAAGCGCGTGTCACTACCGAGGCGAGTGTTTGCACCGGTCGAAAGACCGATATCGGCTTCGATGTTATTAATTCGGTTTACCAAGCGGTTCACGCTGGAAAGAGTCTGTGACACTTGATCCACCACCGCATCATCACGCAAAAGCTTACCCACTGTGCCCTTGCCGTCTTTCACGTCAGAGATAATGTCTTTCAAATCAGTGACGGCTTTATCTGTCTTATCCAAGATCGGCCCAATCTTGGTGAGGTCGGCCATAAGTGAGTCTTTTTGCAAACGATCAGTCTCGTATTGCAACTGCTAGGTCATAAGTTTGATGTTTTCAACGATCTCATCAACCTTGCCTTCGTTCTTCTCCATCACACGCTTAAGACTCGCTGTGAGGTCTTTGATATTTCCAGTGATCTTCTCGAGACGATTGGAGCCGTCTGCTTCTTTCAAAGATTCTTTGATGAGAATGGCGACTTCTTTGATTTCTTTAATCATCGCACCGGCGTCTTTGCCGATGGTATCGAGGCCGCCAGCGACTTCTGAGGGAACAAGAGAACCCTCTTCAAGGCGCTTCGGAAACGGTTCACCGAGATCGATGTCGAGGTACTTGTCACCCAAGAAGCCCACGCTCTTCACATTCAAGCGAGAGTTCGGAGTCATCTTGATGTCGTCCATCATTTCAAATTCAACGAGAGCTTTATTACCTTGCAGGCGAATGCGTTTGATTCGACCGGCGTTGATACCCGCGACTTTGATCGGGGTCTTTTCAACGATACCCGTCGCATCGTCGAGCACCGTTTGGTACTCCGTGTATTTTCCAAAGCCTGCCTGATTGGAGGTTATCTTCAAAGACATGAAGACCACGCTAGCGAGGGCGAACAGTGCGAGCATGCCTACTTTTAATTCACTCAATTGATTTCACTCCATGAAATCTCTCAGCACGTCCATGTGCTCGTATATAAAGAGATGATAACCTAATCCGGTTACAACTCAAGGAATCTGCGAATAACTGGGTTGTTTGAATTCTTGAAGCCTTCAACAGTGGAATACTCCACTATCTTGCCTTTCTCCAAGAACATGATGTTGTCGGAGATCCGCAGTGAGGCGCGCACGTCATGGGAGATCACTAAAGACGTAAGTTTTCGTTGAGCATTTTGCTTTGCTGTCTCTACAA
>JAKFUR010000063.1 GCA_021732585.1 Bacteriovoracaceae bacterium | reverse complement strand
GCTGCAAGAAATGCTGAACAAAATTGATCTTCGTTTCAACGAACTCTCGGCGCAGGTCCGTGAGGTTGAACTTTGTGTGAAAGACTTGGAAGTAAAACTTCTCACGAAAGATCTTCGAGACAAGCAACAGCTAGGTGCCCTTCACTACAAGCTCCATGAGCGTGTGAATCCCAAAGCAGAACGCGACATTGAAGGTGTTGAGCTAGAGCTCGCGCTAAAGAAACGTCTCTCGCGCGATCAGTAATTACTGAATATCAACAATGCGACCCACAAGATCGTAGTCTAGAACTTCAGTGATCTCGACTTTCACGATCTCACCGGCCTTCGCCATACCATCATTGATAATCACTTTGCCGTCGATGTCTGGTGCTTGACCCGCGTGTCGACCTTGCAACAGTAAGTCCGTCTCTTCGTGGGCGCCTTCAACCAAGACATCAATCACTTTACCGACGTATTCTTGATTTAACTCACGAGCGATTTCTTTCTGCGCTTCGTAGAGTGCCTCAAAGCGAGCTTCGATGACTTCTTCAGGAACTTTGCCGCTCAAGCGAACCGCAGGAGTTCCTTCTTCGTCTGAATACTTAAACACGCCGAGATGATTGAAGCGGGCAGCTTTAACACCTTCGAGCATGGCTTGGAAGTCTTCTTCTGTTTCACCAGGGAAGCCTACGATCACAGACGTACGAAGAACAATGTTCGGTACATGCTCGCGCAGACGAGCAATTTTCGAATGGATCAACTCTCCCGTCGCGCGACGATTCATGCGACGAAGAACACCGTCAGCAAAGTGTTGAATCGGCATATCGAGATACTTGGTGATTTTTGTTGAACGCGCCATCAACTCCATAACGTCTTCAGTAAGATCGTCTGGGTAGAAGTAGAATACGCGAATCCAATCAACGCCCTCAACTTTCTCAAGCTCAGAGAGAAGTTCGTAGATCATCGGGTTCTTGCCTTCCTGTTTACCGCCGCCCGCCAGGTCAACGCCGTAGTCAGAAAAGTCTTGTGAGATCAAATTCAATTCACGCACACCTTGAGAAGCGAGGTTCTTGGCTTCCGCAACAAGCGAATCCACTGTTCTTGAACGGAGTTTCCCGCGCAACGTAGGAATGATGCAGAATGTGCAGTTACGATTACAGCCTTCAGAAATTTTCAACCAGGCCATGTAGCCAGGAGAAGTATTGAGGCGTGGATCAAACTCCGTGTGAATGTAGCGTGGGATTTCTACGAAGCTCTTCTTATCAAGCTTACCTTCGTCCAATGCTTTCAAGAGAGGTACGATCTTGTGGTATTCACCGGTACCGATGAACATATCAATTTCTGGCATCTCGCTTTCAAGTTCGCCGTGATAACGCTGGGCCATGCAACCGCTAATAACAAGCGCTTGGCATTTTCCATCAATTTTAAATTCAGCTAAATCCAAAACAGTATCAATCGATTCACGTTTCGCTGCTTCAACGAATGAGCAAGTGTTAACGATGATGACTTCCGCGTCTTCCGGTTGTTGCGCGATGGTGAAACCATCCAACTTCAAGTGACCAAGCATAACTTGTGAGTCGACCAAGTTTTTTGAACATCCAAGAGATGTAAAAAACAGGCTCTTCTGCTTGAACAAACCATCATTTGAAACGATAGACATGGGAACTCCGCTTAATGTGAATCACGGGTTTTTAGCCCCCTACGAAGCAAAAGTCCATGAAGAGACCCCTCTCAGAGGGTAAACTTTACAGACTTTAGGCTTGGGAGGGCCGTTTTCTGCTATAAGAACGGCTCATTCATAGTGGGATTTGCGCGGGGGGCGGCCATTGGCCGCGGCAGTTATGCGTGCCCTAGTCTTTCAGATAGAAACAGCCCATAGATTCTCGGTTACGCAGAGATGCATCCACCACCATATGGGCGACTTCAATACCATTCCGTAGACCAATCAAGCTGTCGTCTAGCACGGCATTCTTATAGAACTTGCCCACTTCATCTTGCAGCTCGCGAAACATGGCACGTGCTCTGGCGAGACGGTTGCGTGAGCGGATAATTCCCACATAATTCCACATACTCTGTTTGAGTGTGGATTGATCTTGGTTCACGAGCGAGAGATAGACTTCTTCACGTCCAAGCTCCCACCCCTTCACACGATTGGCATCGTAGGTCGAGGTATCGGCCACTCGAGAAAGAATATCTTCTGCAGCGACGTAACCAAACGTCAGGCCTTCAAGGAGTGATGTTGAAGCGAGGCGATTAGCCCCGTGCAAACCAGTGCAGGCCACTTCGCCGACAGCGTAGAGGCGATGAAGATTCGTGCGGCCCTGCAGATCGGTTTTCACGCCGCCACAAGTATAGTGGGCAGCAGGAACCACCGGAATCGGATGTTTGGTAATATCAATGCCGTTTTCTAGGCAGTGAGCATAGATCGTAGGGAAACGTGTCTTGAGCCAGTCAGTCGGTTTGTGAGTGATATCCAAGAAGACACACTCGGCTTTTGTCGTAATCATCTGATCCACGATGGCACGCGAGACGATATCACGTGGCGCGAGCTCTGCGTCTTCGTGATACTGCTTCATGAACGCTTCACCAGCGTTATTCACAAGGCGGCCTCCTTCTCCACGCAAAGCTTCTGAAATCAAGAAGCGACGGTTCGAGGCACGGTCATAAAAAGTTGTCGGATGGAATTGGATAAACTCCATGTTAGACATAAATGCGCCGGCGCGTTTTGCCATGGCATGACCATCACCGCGAGCACCTTCTGAATTGGAGTTGTGTGAGTAAAGAGCACCGATGCCACCCGTCGCGAGCACAGTAAATTTCGCCATTACTTTACGAACGATGCGGGCCTTCTGATCCCATAAATAAGCACCAACGACTTGGTCTTCTTCATAGCGCTGACTGATGTCGACACCGTGGTGAGTAGGCGTGATGAGATCGATCGCCGTGTGCGACGTAAGGAATGAAATGGTAGGAAAACGTGTGCGGTCATCAAGATGATTCATCATCGCAATCTGAATCGCCTTGCCCGTCATATCACCGTTATAAATAATACGATCGCGTGAGTGAGCGGCTTCACGAGTGAACAGCAACTCGCCATCATTGCCATGAGCAAAGGGCGTATGAACTTTATCGATTAGGATTTCTTGAACGATATCACCTGAACGATAGGCAAGTAATTCTGCCGCTGCAAGATATGATGTCCCAGCGCTGGCCTTCATGATGTCTTTAACGAGGTCTTCACGGGCAATCTTTTCATCGCCACTAAAGATGATGCCGCCTTGGGCCCACATGGTGTTGGTGATCTCAGGTCGTGATTCACGTGTGACAATCGTCACGCTGAAACCTTTCTCGGCTAATTTCATCGCTGTCGTAAGACCGGCAATACCTGTTCCCATGATCAAGACATCTGTTTGTAGATCGCTCATACAGACTCCGGTTGGAACTTGAACGAAATATCCACGGCGGATGGGAACTGGGTGATGGCACCGCTACTAACAGCGTCCACACCAGGAATCAAGACCGACTTCACGGTCTGAAGATTAATGCCGCCAGATACTTCAAAGAAATCTCCTGTGCGTTTTTTTGCACAAGCGCTCGCCAACATATCAGGTGTGAAATTATCTAATAGGAAGTGCTGCACACCTAACTCACGAGCTTCAATAAGCTCAGCGAGTGTGTGAATTTCTACGATGAGATTTTTGTAAGGCTGATTAAGACTACGGAAAAATTCAACCGCACCTTTAAGGCCCAAGAGTTCTTTGTGATTGTCTTTGATCATCCACGCATCCACTTGGGTGAAGCGATGATTGCAGCCGCCACCCACAGTAACAGCGTATTTTTCCAGTGCGCGAAGTCCTGGCGTGGTTTTACGTGTATCGAGAACTTTGATGCCAGCAGGATTGGTGAAATTAACCAACGCCTTCGTTGCCGTTGCTACCGCGCTCGCTTTATGAAGGAGGTTCAATGCCAAACGCTCGCCGGTAATGGCGACGCCCCAAGGAAGCGATACGGGCAAAGGAATCACAGTGCCCGCTTTAAGCTCACGGCCTTCGTATTCGTTTAAAGGCTGAAGACTTTTTTCTAACTCTGGAGCAAGTTTTTCAAAAACGGCACAGAACCATGGAAGGCCTGCGAGAGTGATATCAGATTTGATTTTGATTTGCGCACGTACAGGTACACTGGGAAGACTCTGCCAGTAGATCCCGACCTCGCCGATTCCATCTTCTTTTAGCCAGCCTTCGATGTCCCCAGAGACTACGTTTTGCATAGCATCTAGCTATCCAATTTCTTCCTGAAAGGCCATATCGGCCGCACTCACCGGCCTATCCTAGTCCCTCTTTTTGGTGACTTGTCCAACTTGCGGCCGGCGCACGTCTTGCTTGACCCCTTTCATGCCCCATTCTCCTCTGATAATCGTTCTATCTGCCCTGCTCTTTTTTGGGCTTTTTTCGGGCCCAACTGTCTTCCGTGCGCCCAAACCATCACCTTTGGTTCGAGTCCTTCCAGGACTCCCTACGACTAAAAGCCCAGGCGCCGTTCTTTGGAAAGCCCTTGTCACCGGCGATGACCGTGGTTTTTCTCGTGCTGATAAAAAGACTTACTATCGCTTAGGCTTAGGGCACCTCTTCACACCTTCGGGAGTCCATCTCGCAACCCTTCAACCACTCCTCAAACACTTTCGCAATCTCACTGGGTTTTTCGCACTGGTGGCCGTGCTCTCGACTTTTCTTCCAGGTCTGCAAGCTTTGGCCCGGGTGGCGTGGGTAAAGCTTGTACCTGGCGGGGCAAAGCATCTAGGGGTCTTCATGGCCGTCATGCTTTTGGAAGGCGCCTTGGTTTCTTGGAAGCTGTATCCACTGAGCTGGACTTGCAGTTGGCTTTTTTTAGGCCTGAGTTGGTTTGCTCCGCCGCGTTGGAAAGTACTGTGGTTCATGTTCGCGCAGATGTTGTTGTGCTGGGTTCTTCAGCAACCCTTCTCAATCTTCGCACCTCTCGCCAATCTCATCGCGACATTACCGATGATGGTTCTTTTTCCCCTCACGCTTCTTTTCGCTGTCATCCCTTCATCCTTTATCCATGACTGGATTGAGATGGCGCTGTCTTGGTTTCATTACAGCGTGCTGTTCTTTGATCAAATTCACGCATTCATTCCTGCTATCATGCCGCATGCTGGCCACTTGGTACTAATACTTGCTTGGCTTCAGTTACAGAATCGGCAACGCTGGCTGTTGCCTGCGCTCTTGCTTGTACTCTCTGCGCCGGTGGGAACATTCAAGAAACCGTCTCCATCTCTTTCAAAATGGGAAGCTGTACCAGTCAATGGATTGTGGATGGATTATTTAAGCTGCAGACAAAAATGGAAGGGTGATAGATGGGAGGAAAACTGTCGCCTCACAAGAACTGCGAGGCGACAAAAAATAAAAACTAAGAAACTTTCATACCTGCGATGAGTTTTTCGAAGGTCTTCTCTTCACGAATCGCGTACATCAAGTTGCGCTTAACGTTGGCGTTCGACTTGTAGAAGTGAGCGAGATCATCGCGCTTCATACCTGACTGAGCTGCCATCTCTTCAATCTTAACGTCGAGATCGCTCTCAGTCGCTTCAACGTTGAATTTTTTAGCAAGCTTATCGAGGATCAAACCCGAACGAACTTGGAACTCGGCTTTTTGATTTACATCAGCGGCCCAACGCTCAAAGTACATGCCGATCATTTCGTCATTAAAACCTTGTTGCTTCAACGTGCGGCTCAAGTCTTGGCGCACGCTTTGCTTTTGGTCTTCAACCAATGCTTGAGGAACATCGAACTTATTGTCTTCGATGATCTTCTCAAGGATTTGCTGTTGGAGTTTCGCTTGAACTTCGCGCTTCTTCTGAACAGTGAGACGATCTGTGCTCTTCTTGTTAAAGTCAGCGACAGACTCGTAACCAAGTTCTTTCGCCAATTCGTCATTCAACTCAGGAAACTTGCGTTCCTTAATTTCAAGCAAATCGACTTTGAATTTTACTGGTTCATTTTGCAAATCAGCTTCGTGGTAATCAGCAGGGAAATTCAAAGTGATAACTTTGGTTTCGCCTTTCTTCATACCGATCATACCTTCTTCGAAGCCTGGGATAAATTGGCCTGAGCCAATTTCAAGCATGTAGTCAGTAGCCTTCATGTTTTCTGGCTTTGCACCGTCTTTACGCTCACCTTCGAAGTTCAATACTGCGCTCTGACCTTTCTTCAAAGTCGCGCCAGCTTCTGTCACTTCAGCGAGTTCAGCTTTAGCACCCAAGAACTGCTTCTTGAGGTTTTCGATATCTTCAGCGCCGACTTTGTCGTCGTCTTTTTTGAAAGTGTATTTGCTGAAGTCTTTCAATTCGAATTCAGGAACGATTTCAACAGTCGCTTCGAATGCAACGTTCTTGCCGCCTTCGTATTTCGTGTTTGCGAATGATGGGTAACCCACAGCACGGATATTTTCTTTCTTGAGAGCTGCGTAGAATTCTTCAGAAACAAAACGTGAAAGAGCATCGTTCTCAACTTGTGGGCCGAACAATTTCTTCACCATGTCTAAAGGCGCTTTGCCTTTGCGAAAACCTTTCAAGTTCGCATTACGTTGCTTATCAACCAACGCCGCTTGGATTTGTTTTGTAAGGTCGACTTGCTCGTAGTTGAAAGTAAATTTCTTAGTACAACCGTTCAGGTTTTGAATGGAATAGCTCATTAAAATCGCCTTGTTATATGAAAAGAGGGTCCCAAACTAACATAGCGAGGTTAAAAGTCAATTTGAGGGATAGACCACGCGCATTAAGTAAAGGCCTTCAGGTGGAGCCACAGCACCTAAACGCTCGCGACGCGCAGAGGCAAGTGAGACAGCGATCTCAGATGCAGGAATTTTCCTTCTGCCAACGCTCCAAACGGCCCCTACCATCATCCGAACCATCTGCTTGAGAAAGCCTTCGCCGTGGATACGAATCTCATAGACGGGACCATGGAATGGGAATGGTGCTCCCCCCGCTGCAACTTCAATCAGTTCACAGGAATGAATCGTGCGTACGCTTGAGTTAATTTCAGTGCCTTCGGTGTAGAAGTTCACAAAGTCGTGACGTCCCACAAAGAGCTGACAGGCTTCGCGCATCTTCGTTACATCAAGTGGAAAACCGTAATTAGCAACGAGTTCGCCCGCGAGTGGATCAGGATAAGAATGTTGAATAAAAAAATAGGAGTAGTACTTAGAGATGGCATCAAACGTCGGCTGAAATGTCTCTTCGCAATTTTCACAAGCTACGATGCGAATGTCTGGAGGAAGATGAGTATTGAGCGCTTTTAAAAGATTTTCTGGATTGATGACGAGAGGAATATCCACACGCGCTACTTGTCCACGAGCATGAACGCCCGCATCTGTGCGACCTGAACCAATACTACGAACCTCTGAAGATTTCGAAACGGCGGCTAAGGCCTTGTTGAGCTCACCTTGAACAGTGAGCCCCTCGGGCTGAACCTGCCATCCTTGAAAGCGAGTGCCTTTGTAGGACAGCGTTGCCCGGTAGCTTGGCATTTTAGGCTTCTTGTTCTGGATCGTTCTTCCAGTCAAAAATACCTGCGAACTTCTCTTTGTTGAAGGCCACATAAAGCAGCGATGAGAAGACATAAAACGTGATCAACACGAGCACCATGATTTCTTCGTAGGCAAACAAGCTCGCTAATACCAAGAAGATGATCATCAAAACTTGTTTCTTGTTGTTCTTAACCCACTGAGAGTTTTTGAAACTCGGGAAAGGAACACTTGAAATCATCAAGATTGAATAGAAAAGAATGTAGAGCATCACAACAGGCATGAGTTCAGCGATCTGAGGAAACTTAACTGAGATGAAAACCAAACCTGTGACGGCACATGCTCCACCTGGAATCGGTAGACCTTGGAAGTAATCACTTTTCACGCGATCAATGTTGGCATTAAAGCGCGCCAAACGAAGCGCTCCGCAAAGCATGAACAAGAAAGCGAGGATCATGCCAGGGCGACCGGTCTCTTGGAGAAAACGGAAGTAGAACAGAAACGCCGGGGCAACACCGAACGAAATCAAATCTGAAAGTGAATCGAACTGCTCACCGAAGCTCGACTGAGTTCCTGTCATGCGGGCCACACGGCCGTCCATGCTGTCAAAAACAGCAGCGAGCACGATGAAGATACAGGCCAAGTAGAAGTTACCTTTGAACGAAAGCAGCATCGCCGAGTAGCCACACGCCATGTTGAGCGCGGTGAAAGTGTTCGGAAGAAAGAAAGCGAGTTTGCGATCATTAAAAGCCATGAGAGTCCTTATTCTTGGGTCTTAAAGACGGCGAGGACTGTTTGGCCTGCCGAAATTTTCTCGTTTTCAACGACGAGGATATCACTGGGTTGTGGAACATAGACTATCAAACTTCCCCCGAAAGGGTAATAGCCAAAACACGCTGCGCCACGACCACGGTCACCAGATTTCATCCAGATTTTGGGAGAGCGACCGATCTCGCATTGAAGAAAGCGCAAGCGACTGGCCACACCATTCTTTGAACGCAAAACCATATCTGTCTTCTCTAAGGGCCCACTCTCGTCGGTGGTGATATTGGCCAAGTCTTTGCGGTTTGAACGAAGGCCCGGGTAGTTTTTTAAGAACTCCATCTCGCATGAGCTGGGAAGATGGAGACCCCAGTTATTAGTGTAGTTCATTCGCAAACGTACTTCGCTATAAGTGAATCCCGCTTCGGGGTCTGTCCAGGTACCGATCTTGACCACTTCTCCATCGACTGGCGAAAGAAACATCTCTCCGTCGTTTCTCAAAGTATCGCGCCAAGGAATGTCACGGCGACGATTAAGCCAAAGCCACCCTCCACCCAATAGAAGGACCAGCCACATGGCCAATCCCGACCAATAGAAAAATGCATAGATCATCGCTGCTGCGGTTAGCAGAACCCATTTCTTTTTTAGAAAAAAATTTCTTCTAATCATACGCTTGGCTTGAACTCTTCTTCCGGTGGACGGAAATAGTAAAGGTCCCTGACTTGTGGGGTTTGTTGAAGCACCTGCGAGATCTCATTAATCCGCTCAAACATCAGCGCTTCAGTTGCAAGTGCATGAGGAATTTTTTCATTCATGACAGCATCAAGCGCTGATGTGTGGTGAATATAGACTACTCCATCCCAACTGCGTGCGAGGAAATCTTTTTCTGATAACAAGAACGCTTCTCCGTTCTGATAAATAAAAATTTCTCCACGATAGGCTTTTGTGATCCAGGTGTAGTCAATCACACCAAGCAGACGAGGGATTTCAAAGTTATAGAAGTTACGAAGAGTTCGACCTTCAATGCGCAACATATCGGCGAGGCCGTGAGCGATACGAAGACCGGTATAAAAACCTGGTCCGGCCACATAGAGAACATCTGTTATGTCAGCGGGTTTCTTATTTACTGATAACAGTAAAGCGTGAAGTTCCGCGTGAAGGATAGAGGAAGATTTTTGTCCATCGAGGGTCTTCCGGGCAGTCCAGGTCCCCTCATTTCCGAGGAGACCGATTGTCTGATTATAAGACGTATCAATGAACAGAGTGCTCAAGAGATCAGGCGGCTGATGTCGTTGAAAAGTGCGATAAAAATAAGAAGGAACAAGAAAGAAACACCAAAACGCTGAGCAAGCTCTAACTTGCGACGAGAGAGTGGCCCACGGTTGATGAGTTCAAATCCAAGGAACATGATATGCCCGCCATCCAGTACAGGAATCGGGAACAGATTAATCACACCTAAGTTAATTGAAATAATGGCCATCAAGCGGAAGAACATCGAAAGACTGATCTGGAATGAATCGCTCGCGACTTTGCCAATCGCCAAAGGTCCGCCAATGTTATTGAGGCCTACTTCTTTCGTGATGAGTTTTTTATAACCGGCGACTGTCTTCACAACTCCATCAACCGTACGATTCCACGCCATACCTAAGGCAGAGAAAAGACCTTCTGGCGCTGTTTCACGCATACGCGGAAGAACCATCCTCTGACCGCTGAAAACACCAATGGTCATGACCGTTTTCTTATCCACAGTGCGAGTCTCTGGACGCAACTTCACTTCTTGAGTTTTACCTTCACGCAAGAAATTCACCGCGATCTCTTCGCCAGCTTTTACTTTTTGCACACGTGCACGAAGTTCTTCAAACCCCATGATCTTGTCGCCAGCAAGACCCGTTAAGATATCTCCTTGGCGCAATCCTGCTTTGTCTGCAGGGGATTGCATCACAATGCTGCCGACTTGAAGATCAATCGGGTAAAGACCTTTTGCCGCCATCCATGTTTTGAAGCCCGCTTCATCGCTCCAAGCAGGAACAACTTCAGAATTTTTTTCAAGCACTGGAACTTCATCTGTCTTATTGATATTCGCTACGGGCTGAAGCCACAAGGTGACTTTGCCCAGCGAAGTTTCCTCAAGTGAGTAGCCCGGATCATAGATATCTTGTTGGCGAGTCAAAGCGAACGCTTTCCCCGTCTGGTCAACAAAGATAGGTGCTCTCAAAGTCGCAGCGGAATGCTCCATGAGAAGATCGATAAAGGCCGTAGCATTATAAGCTGGCTTGATCGAAACCATTTCGCCTTGGCGCTCGACTTTAATTTCATCCACCATCGACTCAGCAAGATTCAAATCATCGAATGAAATGAGTGGCTTACCGTTAATCTCGCGAAGAGCATCACCACTGCGAAAGCCCATGTCAAAAAGCAACGAACTCTGCGGAATATTTCCGAAGCGAGTTTCCGGAACTTTCTCACCAGAAACAACCAATGCGAAATAAAGAACAAACGCGAGAATCATATTGGCCAAAGGTCCGCCAAAAACGATCCAGAAGCGTGCCCATTTAGATTTGTGATTGAACGCCACTTTCTTTTCTTCTTCCATTAGTGGCTGCTCGCGGAAAGGGTCATCGCCAAACATTTTGACGTAACCACCAAGAGGAATAATTGAAATGGCGTACTCAGTGTCTTTTCTCTTCCACTTGAATATTTTCGGTCCGAAGCCAATAGAGAAGACTTCTACGCGTACACCGAAAAATCGGGCGAAGAAAAAATGACCAAGCTCGTGGAAAAAAATCAACGGTCCGAGGAACAGGATAAAAATGAAAGTGCCTTGAATCATAACGAAGCCTCGTCAGTGGAATTGAACACTAATGAGGAGTGCATAAAAAGGAGCGACAAAAAGAAGACTGTCGATCCGATCATAAACGCCTCCGTGCCCAGGGATAAGCGACGAACTATCCTTGATGGCGAACTGTCGCTTGAGCTTGGATTGTACCAAATCCCCAAGTTGAGCGCAGCAGGCGAGAACGAGAAAGAAAATGAGCAAAGGCCAAGCAACCGGTTTCACGAAATGGTGCCAATATAGTCCAGTAATCAAAACTGACGCGAAAACTACACCAATCGCACCTTCCACAGTTTTTTTAGGACTGACAGCTTCCCAGAGCTTGTGTTTCCCGAACGCGCGCCCGGAAAAGTAGGCAAAAGTATCAACCATAAAGTTGAGAAGCAGCATGGCGCCTAGCAAGAAGCGCCACTCTGGATGATGAATGATGTAAGCAATACAAATCATCGGGGCAAGAATTAAGAATCCTACTCCCCAAGAGCACTTAACAAAAAAATCTGAAATAAAGCCTTTCTGGGAGTTAATAAAAAACAAGTAAACCAAAGCGAGAACATTCCACAGACAAGCAAAGGAGATAAAGAAATTGAATGAAGACTGGCTGATCTGCCAAAAATTGAAAAAAGCATAACCCGAAATGTAGGTCACTTGGGAGATCATGTAGCGACGACTTGTTCGTTCTAATACATAGAAATTCGTCATGAGCTCATCAACAACAAAAACGCCCATAAGTCCGATCGCAACCAAGCTGCTGGCCGTCCCGTAGGCCATACAAATGGCGACGATGATGACGAGAACGGCACCCGAAACGATTCGAAGAGTATTATTGGACATGAATAGATTGAACCTCTGGGCGAGGAAGGTTCTTATCAGCCGCTGCGGGCAAGCCTCCGAAACGGCGCTCACGCTTACTTACGGATTCTACTATTCTCTTGAGTTCTCTTGCAGTGAAATCCGGCCACTTTGTGGGCGTAAAGCAAAGCTCGGCATATGCAATCTGCCAGAGTAAAAAGTTTGAAACTCTTTGCTCACCACCGGTGCGGATTAAAAGATCCACATCGCCTGTTTCCGGGCGCATGAGATGGTCCTGAACATCTTCTTCGGTGATCTCTTTTCCAGGATTAGCGGTGATAAAACTGTTCATTGCATGAACGAGTTCCATACGGCCGCCATAACTAAAGCAGAACGTTAGTTTTAATCCTGCAAAGTCTTTGGTTTCAGTCTCAAGCTTTGCGATCAAGTCTTTCGTATCTTGCGGAAGGCGAGTTGTGTTCCCAATGACTCGAAAAGAAACTTTATTCGCGAGAAGGCGCTTACGTTCCTTAAGGAGAAACTTGTGTAGTAATCTAAATAGCGCACCCACTTCTTGCGAAGGGCGGCTCCAATTCTCAGTCGAGAAAGCGTAGAGCGTGAGCGCCTCTACACCTAGATCATCTGCAGCTTGAACAATATCAGATACCACAGTTGAGCCACGTACGTGACCCCAAACGCGCGGACGCAAGCGCTGGTTAGCCCAACGCCCATTTCCGTCCATGATAATGGCGACGTGTTTGATTCCGTGACTCATTAAACAGTCATCACTTCTTTTTCTTTCGCATCAACGACTTTATCAACTTCTTTGATGTAGTTGTCAGTCACTTTCTGAACTTCGTCCTGAACCTTTTTAGATTCATCCTCAGAAAGCACTTTATCTTTTTCCGCTTTCTTCACTTTGTCGTTTTGATCGCGACGAGCATTTCGAACCGCAACCTTTGCGTCTTCGCCAAGCTTCTTCACGTCTTTCACCAAAAGCTTACGCTTATCTTCAGTGAGGGCAGGGAAAGTGATGCGGATAAAGTTTCCATCGTTAGCGGGAGTGATTCCGATGTTAGCGGCGAGAATGGCTTTTTCGATCTGTGGAATAAGTGTTTTATCGAAAGGCTGAATCTGCAACACACGGGCTTCCGGCGTGCTGATCTGGCCCACTTGCTTCATCGGCGTCGGTGTTCCGTAGTAGTCCACCATAATGCCATCTAATACGTTCGCTGAGGCACGGCCGGTACGAACTTTTGACAACTGAGTCTGTAAAGAACCCAAAGTCTTTTTCATTTGATCATCAAGGGCGGCTTTAACTTCTTTCATCATGGCGCGACTCCTTAGCTGTTCTTAGTCACAATCGTTCCGATTTTTTCACCGAGAACGACACGAGCAATATTTCCGGCCTCAAACATGTTAAACACGATGATGTCCATGTTGTTATCCATGCACAACGTGATCGCTGTTGAATCCATTACTTTAATTTCTTTGTTGAGGACGTCCATGTAGGAAAGACGGTCGAATTTCTTCGCATCTTTGAACTTCATAGGGTCTTTGTCATAGATGCCATCTACTTTCGTGGCTTTCATGATCAACTGAGCGTTGATTTCATTCGCACGCAAGGCAGCTGTCGTATCTGTTGTGAAGTACGGATTACCTGTACCCGCAGCAAAGATCACAACACGCTTTTTCTCCAAATGGCGAACGGCACGACGACGAATGTAGGGCTCGGCCACCTCTTGCATGGCAATCGCACTCATCACACGCGTATAGACATTTCTGCGTTCAAGAGCGTCTTGTAAAGCAAGTGAGTTAATTACTGTCGCAATCATGCCCATGTAATCTGAAGTCGAACGATCCATACCAGTTGTTGCTCCAGCAACCCCACGGTGGATGTTTCCTCCGCCGACAACAACGGCAACTTCGCAGCCAGTTTGTTGGAGCGTGGCAATTTCTGCACTGATTGTATTGAGAACATCTCCAGCTATCCCATGACCTTGATCACCGGCCAGGGCCTCACCCGAGAGTTTGAGGAGAACGCGTTTGTACTTCATGGCTTAGCTTCCTCAAAAAAAAGGGGGGAACAAGTCCCCCCTATTTATAACTAGTTCTTGAGACCGCCAGTCATTTTAGCGACTTCTTCTGCGAAATTATCTTCTTTCTTCTCTACGCCTTCACCAACAACGAGCTTGATGAATTTAGTGACGGTGAGTTTTGCGCCGGCCTTCGCTGCCATCTCTTCAACGTGTTTTCCAACGCTGATGTCTGGGTTCTTCACGAAAGACTGCTCAAGAAGACAAACTTCTGAAGCCATTTTGCTGAGTTTACCTTTAACGATATTTGGAATCATTGCTTCTGGCTTACCTTGCTCTTTCAATTGAGCTGCATAGATTTCTGCTTCTTTCGCTTTGAAAGCTTCGTCGATATCAGTTCCACGAATGAACATTGGGTTCGCTGCTGCAACTTGCATGCAGATATCTTTGCCCAACTCTTCCAAAGTCGCATTACCAGTTACGTCTTTATCGGCTTCGATCAAGCAGAGAACAGCGATTTTGCCAGAGTGAACGTAGTGACCGATATGACCGTTACCAGTCAAAGTCACCGTGTTCATACGACGAAGATCAATCTTCTCACCAATCTTGATGGTCAATTCCGCAACAGTGTCCTTAACAGTCAAACCGTTAGGCATTTTAGCCGCGATCAAAGCGTCAACGTTGGCAGCTTTAGTGCTTACAGCCACTTCAGCAGCCGTCTTAACGAAAGCTTGGAAATCGCTGTTCTTGCCTACGAAGTCTGTTTCGCAGTTCACTTCTACTGCAGCAGCTGTTTTGCCGCTAACGAAAGCAGCAACCAAGCCTTCAGAAGCAATACGAGATTGCTTCTTCGCAGCTGCGGCCAAACCTTTAGCGCGCAACCAATCCACGGCTTTCTGCAAGTCGCCTGTTTCATCAAGCGCTTTTTTACAATCCATCATACCCGCGCCAGTTTGCTCGCGGAGATTCTTTACGTCTGTTGCTGTGTAAGCCATGCAATCTTCCTTTCAATCAAAAAGGTCAGTAGTGATTATTCTTCGTCAGAGCCGAGCTTCAAATCGATGTCTTTCTCGTACTTCTCGAGGATTTCGCGCTCAAGACTTACGTCTGTGCCGCCATCTTCATCGCGACGGTTTTTAGCTCCGCCTTCCAACACTGCATTACCGAAGTACTGAGTGAAGAGCATGATTGATTTGATTGCATCGTCGTTACCTGGAACGACGTAGTCGATGCCAGTAGGATCACAGTTTGTATCAGTCAAAGCTACAACTGGAATGCCCAAGCACTGAGCTTCTTTGATCGCGATGTGTTCAGTGTTTGGATCGATGATCACGATTGCGCCTGGAACTTTGCGCATGTTCTTGATGCCACCCAAGTTGCGCTCGAGCTTCACAACTTCTTTCTCGATGTTAGATTGCTCTTTCTTCGTGAGAAGTTTGAAGTCGCCGTTCTCTTTCATTTTTTCAACTTTGCGAAGCTTGTCGATTGAAACAGCTACGGTCTTGTAGTTCGTGAGCATGCCGCCCAACCAACGTGAAGTTACGTGGTATGCGCCGCAATCTTCTGCAGTCTTCTTAACGAGGTCAGCGGCTTGGCGCTTAGTACCTACGAAGAGAACTGATTTGCCTGACTGAGAAGTCTTCTTCAAAAACTCGTAAGCTTTTTTCGCAAGAGGAACAGTCTGTTGCAAATCGATGATGTAGATGCCGTTACGTTCGCCGTAAACGTACTTCTTCATTTTTGGATTCCACTTGTGAGTCTGGTGACCGAAGTGCGAACCGGCGGCGAGAAGATCCTTAACCTGTAAATCTGACATAAAACTCCTTGGTTGGTTAAATCGAATCACTCCTGACCACTTATGTGGACCACCCAGTGGAATGATTAGAGTCCTCCCCGATTATCGGGGAGGCTGGTTAATTAAAGTCTGAAGTATGTAACATGTAGGGGCGATGATCGCAACGTAAACTAGAGGAGAATCAGCCTGTTACGTCATCTGGAGGGGGGATTAAAACCTGACGGGGCTTCGAGCCATTTCCAGGGCCTACGATGCCCTTTCTTTCCATAGCTTCGACCAATTTGGCCGCTCGGTTGTAGCCAACATTCATGCGGCGCTGCAACCAAGAAGCACTGGCCTGACGCGTCCTGGCAACAACGTCAACTGCTTCACGAAACAATGGATCTTCCGGTTGATCTTCACCATCAGCATTCGAATGATCAGCGCTAACCTCAGCCATTTTGGCAGTTTCAATGAATTCAAGAGCTGCTTGAGAGTATTGAACCGGGATGGCATCTAGCTTCGCCACCAACTTTTCAATTTCCGCTTCATCAACATAAGCCGAGTGAACACGAAGAAGATCTACGCCTTGCTTGAAGAGCATGTCCCCTTTGCCCAAGAGCTTTTCAGCTCCTTGAGTGTCCAAGATCACGCGCGAGTCCATGTTGGTAATAACTTTGAAGGCGATACGGGTTGGGAAGTTCGCCTTGATTACGCCTGTGATCACGTCTGTTGATGGACGCTGTGTTGCAAGGATAAGGTGAATCCCCGCCGCACGGGCCTTAGCGGCCAAACGTGAAACGTTGGTTTCGATTTCTTTGCCATGCTTAGACTGAATCAAGTCAGCCACTTCATCCACTACAATAACAAGGAAAGGCAAATTGAAGGTTTCTGAATCATCCTCGAAGTGCGGTTTCACGCGAGCAAGTACAGCGCTATCGGCATCAGCCACTTTCCGATTGTAGCCTTCGATATTTCTTACGCCGAGCTCACGCAACAAGGCGTAGCGACGCTCCATCTCCTCGACTGCCCACAAAAGTGCAACTGAAGCCATTCCAGCGTCAGTGACTGTAGGCATGATGAGATGGGGCAGTGTCTGGAACAATGCAAGTTCAACAGACTTTGGA
This sequence comes from Bacteriovoracaceae bacterium, assembly GCA_021732585.1. GTDB lineage: Bacteria > Bdellovibrionota > Bacteriovoracia > Bacteriovoracales > Bacteriovoracaceae > UBA6144. The sequence goes on along the minus strand of JAKFUR010000063.1, from coordinate 1,601 downwards.
TCAATCAAAATGAGTTTAAGGCGCTCGGGTGAATTGCGCACGATAAGTGAGACGAGCAATGTATTAATGAAGACCGACTTACCTGACCCCGTCGTACCTGCAACGAGCATGTGTGGCATGCTTGTGAGGTCAACGACAGACGGACGACCGTAAGCATCTTTGCCCATCGCAATTGGCAAACCATGAACTGATTCACGGAACTCTGTGGTCTTGAGAACTTCATCAAGATAAATGAAGTCACGTGGATTTCTAGGTACCTCAACACCCACAGTGGTTTTTCCTTTCATCGGATAAACCATGCGGATAGGTGCTCCAGAGAGCGCGAGACTAACGTCGTCGGCACGATTTGATACGCTAGAGACTTTTACGCCTGCACCGAGATTCAATTCGAAAGTATCAACAACAGGTCCCTTCATCACACCCACAACTTGCGAGTTGATGCCGAACTCTTTGAGTTTATCTTCGATGATGCCACCGATGTGGCTGAAGTATCCCGAATCAGGGTCTTGCACACGCACACGATGTGTCGTTGAAACACAATCAATAAGATCTTCCGCTGCAAAGAATGGCGTCGTAACTTTAACAAATGGTGAAACCTTGCTTGCGACCTCTTCAGCTTCTTCTTCACTTTCCTCGTTCTCTTCATCTTCATTAACGGCTTCATCTGTCGTGTCGTCTTCGAATTCGATTTCTTCGTCTTCTTCTGAATCGATCTCTTCCTCTTCAACTTCAGCAACAGGTGTCTCTACAATGGGCTTCGCTACAGGCATGGCCGGAGACGCTACTGGCATTGGCATCGCAGCAGGCGAGGTGTTGCGGTAAGCATCAACCTTAATCGCAGGTACAACTTTTCTAAATTGTAGTTTTTCACGTAGAAAACCAATTTGAGTCTGAGTCCAATCACGAATCGCCTCTGAATTCCATTCAGGAATCTTCCACTCACCCTGACGAACACGAGCGGCCATGCCCATGCATGTCTTGCCGACTCTTTTGGCATTTTTCTTAAATGAAGCAGGGGCGATCAAGTAGTACATCGCCAAGCCGTGAGAAACGATGGCAACAAACAAACCAAACGCCGATGAATTCTGGCGCATGAATGTCGCCAACCCTTCGCCGATTGTTTCAGGAAAAAGCACATAACAAAGCAGCATCATGCCTGTGACAGGTAAGATCGCGAGCGGTGCTTCTGACTTGGCATTTTTCTTTGTGAGCAAAAATGAATAGACGATGGCGAATGCAACAAATCCTGCGAAGACCCAAATCCCAGAATAAAATCCGATATGTGCCAACGCAGATATGAGATAGTAGCTGGCTGCATTAATGCCAGTGTTGATGGATGAGATCTCATAGAAGTTATCAGGAAGACGATCTTTGAAGTAAAAGTAGACCAGATTGAGAAACGCGACAGCGAAAAGGCTAACGAGCTGTATTTTCAAAATTTTTTGCTTCATGTCTTAATTGTATGAGGCGACATGGCAAAAAAAAAGCCCTCTTTCGAGGGCTTCTTAAAATAAGGTGGGTGCATCTTGCTATTCTCACACCTAGTTACCCAGGCACTACCTTCGCCGCAACTGAGCTTGACTTCCGGGTTCGGGATGTGA
>JAKFUR010000170.1 GCA_021732585.1 Bacteriovoracaceae bacterium | reverse complement strand
CCATTTTCAGAGTCAGTTTGAACTTGGTAACGCCATCATCAATCACGGTGGGCACCTTTCTGGCGTTGAAAGAGGAGGTACTTAGCACCTGATCATTGAGCATCGTGGCTTCCTCCCTTATACTTAAGCTTAGGGTATCCTCATCGATATCGCAAACTTGGGGTGGTTATTCTCGAAAAGTTAAAAGCACAGCTCGAACAACTCAAGGCAAAGATTCCTTTCCTGAATAAAGGTGCGTCTAAAGTTGCGGATGAAGAGTCGAGCGATGACGATGAGGAGCAAGAAGTAAGATCGAGTTCAAGTGAGCCTGCGTGGAAAGCAGCCGTTTCTAAGCAGCTGCCATTTTTGGCAAAATTTTTAAACGGCAACAAAGCCAGCGCAAAGCCTTTGAACGAGGATGCGACTGACGCCAACATAAAAATTCCAACGGCCAGTAACAGTGATGAAAAACGAAAAAAAATTATTCGCATCGTGCTCATCATGGGCGCGCTCTACGTCGCTTACGACACGCTCATGCCAACCGAAGAAACTCCTCCAGAAGTTGCAGTTGAGACAAAGCCAGACAGACCTAAAGGCAAGATGGCCTTGAAGAGAGAAGCTGAAGCCAAGGCAAAGAAAGAAGCAGAAGAAGCAGCAAAAACTAAAGCAGCCGATCCGACGGCGACAGATTCTATTGCCACCACAGAGACTCCTGCGGCCACGGATCCAACGACCCCTACAGATATGATTCCCGAAGCGCCCGCAGATGTTCCGCCTGAGACGGATGCTTCGGCTCCTATCGAAGGAACTGCAGGAACAATCACACCTGATGTTGATCCAGTCGACGTGCAAGATAAGGCCACCGCCACTACGGATCTCGGCATTCCACAGGACGATCCTTTCGCGACGGGCGATGTGCCAGCCGCGACGGATGGAGATACTGCTGTAACCCAGCCGCCTGGTATGGGGGCCGATACCGGGACTGACCAAGTTGTTGAAGGTGATAAGCCGGCCGAAGGCGGTGACATGACGGAGCAAATTCTCAAAGATTTAGAAAAACAAATCGGGACAGACCAAGCAGCGACCGAAGCCGCCGTATCTACGACCTACATCAATCCCCCAGAGTATGAAAATATGGGGCGTGGACTTGTTTACAACTGCACCGGCAAGCACTGGGCCTGTGTAGATGGCCCGAGCTTTAAGATCTGCCAGCAAAACAATGCCGCTCTCAAGAATCAGAATCGCCCTAAAGAGTGCTACCCCGATAGTGTTTACCAATCTGATTCGTCATGTGGTTGGGTGCAGAAGCAGAAGATCACTGGCAATGCTAAAACAGACTTCTGCAACTAAGCAGCGTTTTTAGCGAACTTACGATCCAAGAGTGGAATGTGGAATTCAGATTCACCCTTGAGTGATTCCTTACGCATGCCTTCGACAAACGCCGCCACACACTTTGGATCAAACTGTGAGCCTGAGAACTGCGAGAGTTCATCAAACGCCACACTATAGTCGAGGCCTTTGCGATATGGACGAGTAGACGTCATCGCATCAAAGGTGTCAGCAATGAGAATAATGCGGGCGAAGAGTGGTATATCATCGCCCTTCATTCCCATCGGATAACCACGGCCATCATAACGTTCATGATGGTAGCGAGCATTGAGGGCTACTTTCTCAAAATAGGGATACTCTTTGAGGATTTCATAAGTGAGTTCCGGGTGCTGTTTCATGACCAGGAATTCTTCTTCTGTCAGGCGGCTCGGCTTGTTGAGTACCTGATCCGGAGTACCGATCTTACCGATGTCATGGAAGATAGCCGAAAGTTCTAGTTCTTTCATTTCTTCGTCTGACAATCCCATTTCACGACCCGTGACTAATGAGAAGTAAGCGACCCGCATGCTGTGGCCAAATGTATAATGATCTTTGCAGTCGAGGGCCTTCAGGATGGTACGTGCCATCATCTCGGCCATCTTATGGTTTTCCACTTTCAAACGCTCACCTTCAACAGCAAGCGAAAGCATCGCTTGTGCCGTGGTGAAGGACGGTATGTGAAAAACGTTATTCGGTTTCTTCATTAAGCTTCCAAAAAATCACACTGACGGGACCTACACGGACCCCCGTATAAATGTCTTTATCGGTGCGGTACTGTAAAAACTGAAAAGAAAAGATAAGACGCAGATATTGCTCATTTATTGCCCTAAGCACCCGAAAAGGTAAGCATGCGTATTATCGACACCCATGACCGGATCTTGCCGGCGATGAAAGAGCACCATCTAGATGTGGAGGATTTCTTCTCCCATTTGCAGGTGATCACTCCTCAGGAATTTCTCAAATCACCCTTAGAAAGCCGCTCGGAAGTCCTTTTGATTGATGTGCCGTCGATGGTGGGTCATCAGGTTAATGATCAGCTGCTCGCCATGGTGAATACCCATCCGGCCGCTATCCTGTTCATGCCAAGTCCGGCGAAGAAAGAGTGGGAAGACTGGCTCGCCCAATTGCTTGCTCTGACAGACAAAGTTGTGGCGGTTCAACGCCTCCCGATGGGAGCGCATGAATGGTCATTGCTACGCAATCAGATGCTTTATTTCTGGCGCCAAGGCCTTGATCGTCAACGCTTCCGCGAGCAGATGGTGCGCTTTAGCCAAGAGATGGATGAGTTGGTTCGCGGCGCTCAGCTGGAAATGCTCAAGGCCAAAAAGATCCATGAAGGAGTGGTCCCTCGGCGCACAGAAGATCTCAAGGCCATTCAGCTCACCAGCAAGTATGCCGTAGGTGAGGGCGCGGGTTCAGAGTACTTTGATGTGATCCGCGGGCAAAACTTTGTTCATCTCGTTTTCTTACATACGACTTCCTATCTTGCATCAAGCTGTCTCATGGGACTGCTGAACAAGTACAAGGGCGGCCCGATGGGTCTGGATCCGCAGCTCTTCTTACAAGAAGCCGCTTTCGAAATCCGTAGCATCAATGCGAACAAGACAAAGCCGGTAGACGTGCAGATGTTGCTTCTTCGCATCGACCAGGCGAGCCTCAAGTGTGAAGGACATGCCTTTGGGGCATTCGAGTTGTTCAGTCAGGAACACGGTTTGCGTGCACTGCCCCAGTTGTCAGGTTTTGATTTCCTAAAGACTGAGGAGGCACGCTTCTCTTTCTCTCTGACACGCGGGGAGAAAGTCGTTGTTTTCTCTCCAGGGTTCATATTTAATTGGAATGAGACGCGACCAGCGGCAGAGCGCGGACCTTTCGTTAAGACAAACCAAAATTTGTCGGGGTCTGAGTTGTTGATGGAGCTCTTTTTTCAACTTAAAAAACAGTCATCCGGTGACTTCCTTGCAAAAGATGCAACGGCCGTGATGATGGAGGTTAACCGCCATGGGATCCAACAAGTTTAGTGCCTTCGTCTTGTTGTTGGCGGTGTCACTACCTGGCCATGCACTTGAACGTTTCTCAGCGAAAGCTTGCCTTGAAGGTAATTTCAAAACCAAGATCGCTCATCGCGGGCCTTTGTTCGGTTTGCTTCCTCACGAACTCATTCTTGAAAAAAAGAACTGCCTTGTAAAAGTTTCTTATCGCCGTTACCTCCCAAAAGAATGGGTGGTGGATGTTTGTCGCGAACCCGTGCACATTAAAGTGGCTTCAGCTACGGGCACGGACGTGGCGAAGAAAACAGAAGACTGCGTGAAGCCGGACAAAACTCGCAACACGTCTGATTTTTGCGGCCAATATTTTGATATGGTGGACGTGATTCAAGACGACGGTTTGATTTTTGCCGAAGGTGACCGTGATAGTCTTTCGACTCCTCACGGCCGCACTTACTGCGCTTATCTTTTGATTGAACGCTATCTAACAGATAACGTTCTCTTCAGTCGCTACACCGATGTGCCTGGACTGTTTGAGAAACCTAAAGCGGGCCAACCAGCAACAGCTCCTGCGGTGCCCGTTGCCCCTGCACCGGCCGCGACTCCAGAAGCCACGGCACCGGTAGCAGCACCCGCTAAATCTTAGCGAATGCCTGATCGAGATCGGCGATGAGGTCGTCGATGTGTTCGATGCCAACGCTGAGACGAATCAAGTTGTCATGAATGCCCAACTCTTTGCGAATGTTCGCTGGAACAGATGCGTGAGTCATGATCGCTGGATGCTCTACCAAGCTCTCAACGCCACCTAAGCTCTCTGCCAAAGCGAACAGCTCCACGCTCTCGAGGAATTTACGCGATTCTTTCAAACCGCCTTTCACGAAGAACGTGATCATGCCGCTAAATCCGCTCGCTTGTTTTTTCGCAAGCCCATGCTGAGGGTGAGACTTGAGCCCCGGGTAAACGACACTGACAACTTTTTTATGTTTCTCGAGATACTCCGCCACTTTCATGGCGTTCTTGCCGGTAGCTTCCATGCGTACGGCGAGTGTCTTGATGCCGCGAAGAATAAGCCATGAATCAAACGGGGCCAAGCAAGGGCCGACGGCGTTTTGCAAGAAGCGGAGCTTGTCACAAAAAGGACCGTTATCGAGCATCAAAGCGCCGCCGACCACATCCGAGTGGCCGTTGATATATTTCGTCATCGAATGCATCACGATGTCTGCGCCCAATGAAAGCGGTTTTTGAAAGTAAGGACTCATGAACGTATTATCAACCACAACCTTCGCTTTCACTTTCTTCGCCAACTTTACGATGGCAGCGATGTCAGAAATTTTCAGCATCGGATTGGTGGGAGTTTCGATCCAAACCAATGCCGGCTTAAATTTTTGGATCTTAGCCGCGAGTGACTTTAAGTCTGTCGTGTCAGCGAATTCAAACTTGTGCATGTCTTGGAAGACTTTCGTGAACGCCCGGTAAGTACCGCCGTAGACATCATCACCGCACAAGACGCGGCTGCCGTGAGGAAGCGCATGCATGATCAACGACGTGGCAGCAAGACCCGATGATGTGACGAGGCATTGATCAGCGCCTTCAAGTGAGGCCAAGCATTCTTCGAGGCGGCTGCGTGTTGGATTATGAGTGCGTGAGTACTCGTAGCCTTTGTGTTCACCAGGTGAACTTTGCACGTAGGTCGAGGTTTGGAAAATCGGTGGCATGATCGCACCTGTCGTAGGATCAGGTTCACCACCGACATGAATGGCACGAGTTTCAAAGGCAGCTGGTTTTTTTGTATTCTTTTTCATGGGTCTTCCTTATTTATTCAGTTCGCGAAGTTCACGTGAAGCCGCCAGCACCGAGAGACGGCCAATCAAAGCATACACGGCTTCTTTGATATGGGTGTCGGTGTCTTGGCAGATATCACTGATACAGAATTTTTTGTAGAGCATACCCTGTGAGTTCAAGTTGGCATTGGTGCCGCGCTGAGGGTTGTAGCGCATGAAGCCGCCCATGGCGCGTCCGCCGACGAGGTAAGTGGTGATCTCAGCAGGAGCATCGTCGACTTTAACAATCGTCTCAACGCCTTCTTGCACGAGCACGCTGGTGAATTTGATATTGTTCTTACCAATGTCCATCTTGTTGCGGGTTTTGCGGTTCATGGCAAGCACTTCATCTTTTGATGTGAAAACTGAAATCCCCATGCCGTAGGTTCCCTGAGAAGCCTTAGCAAATACGGTTGAACCTGGGTCGAGTTCGCTCAAGAGTGTTCCGACCTCCTCAGCGAGTTTGTCGATGCCCTCTTTGGTATCGAAATCCACACCTTCGACGGCGCGGAACTTCGCTTGAATCAAATCCGGATTAATGGAGAACTTTTGACAGAACTCATTAGCGGCCTGTTGGTAGTGGGCAAAGTGCGCGTTCTTCTGACGACGAGTCCATCCTGCAAAAGGGGAAGGCGCCACGGGTGTCTGGAAACTCTTCCAATCAACGTTCAAAGGAACCGATTGATCGTGATTTAAAATGACGGCATCATAAACGGCTGCATCGCCACCAATGCGCGAGAAGCGACCGTTTTTCACTTCAACTTGAAAGAGCTCAAGTGCGAAACCGGACTGGGATTCAAGCTGCAGCTTGCTGCCTTCAGCGAATAGGGCGCTGTCTGGTGACACAACGTCGACGTTGAAGCCCGCTTCAGTGAGGGTGTGCTTAAGATGGTAGACGTTATCGAGGTACCATTTATTTTTAGTATGAGATTCCGGAACGAGTGCTAAACGCTGCGCTCCCGGAGAAATCTTTGATAGCGCTTCTTTGAATAATTGCGAAGCGCGCTTCAAGTCTTTGGTGCAGATGTTATTAAAGCCGGCTGGATAAAGATTATGATCCACCGGCGCGTACTTGTGCAGACTCTCACGTACGTCCACGCTCGAATAAATCGGCTGCACGAGTTCGCCTTGCCACTCATCCAGCTGACGATTGATGGCTTCCCAATTTTTGCAGACGAATTCCTCGAGCTGCGCTTTGGTTTCAATTTGCATGCTTACTCCAGATATGCGCCAGCTGCTTCACGTGTTGAGTCGGAGAACTAGCGAGGATTTCGGGAAAGTCCACGATACCGGCAAAATGCGGTCGAGTTTTTTCGCGTAAGAGATTTTCTTTATTCATAAGTGATTCGCGTAAGGCAAAAGCGGAACTTCCTGCATTGGGATGCCAATCTTGCAGTTCATGGGAGAGTGTCTTGTTTAGCACCAAGTACATCTCACGATTGTGCATCTTACCTGCCGCTTTTTGTATATCCAACGCCTCGTGAAACTTACCTTGTTCAACCGATGTTACAAGGAACCAGTTGGCCTTGGTGGGATCGGAGAGTCGCTCTTCCATCGCGAGGCCTTGCATGAACGACGATCGTGAACGGTAGATTACTTCGAGAGCACTCAAGAAATCTTCCACGAAGCGCTCGCCAGTAACCTTTTGCAAGTAAGACAGGAGCTTATTCACGCCTGCGCCCACGACTTTATCGAATAGGCCGCTGACTAACCCCTTGGAAGGAGTTTCTAGCGCACGTCGACCGAGTGACGTGAAAATTTCCACAAAGCGCTGATCAAAGAACTTACGAATCTTCTCAAGCCCATCCAAGAAGTCCAAGAAGTGCGGGCCTGGCGGAGTATCCAGCACCACACAATCGTAGTTGCCGTCTTTCAGGCGCATCTGCAGTTCAATCAAAGCCAGAATCTCATTCATACCGCCATGGGGGCGCGCCAATACTTCAACGATGCGGTTTTGCGAAAGCTCTTTCACCCCGGCCACTTCGCCCATGCGTTGGATGGTGCGTGGGGGAGACATCAAGAGAGCATGCAGCGGAACTTTGAGTTCACCGACTTCTGGCAACCGTTCGATGATCGCGATCTCTCCGGCACTGTTGTCATTTAGACCAAGAATATCTTTGAGGCGTTTTGCTGGATCAATCGTCATTAGCAATACACGTTGGCCTTCATTGGCGAGTTGAATGGCCCGCGCGGTAGCGAGTGTGGTTTTACCTACACCGCCTGTTCCAAAAAAAAGATCAAATGAACGCAAAGGAAGACTCATTGGAGGCCTCCAAGTGCTGCTTGCAAATCTTGATACATACCAGCGGCGTCAGGATGAGCGGAGTAAGCAAATCGACCAGCGACGTCTTGTGAATGCAGCTCCATGACTTCAGCTTCAAGACGTAGTTTTTCTTTCAGGGCCAAAGGCGCATCCTGAATGGCTTCGCTCCAACTCTTGAGCGAGTGGTTCAAATAAATCTTTGCGTTCAATGGAGCGAGTTTATGAACCGCCTCTTTGAGTTCAAGCGCTTCTTGCATCGCCAAGGTCGTCGGTAAGGTCATAATCCGCACACCGGTGTGCTGGGGATCATAAAGTTTTGCTAACATTTTTTCGGTGTCTTCAAACACCAGACCCGATTGAAAAATCTCGCGGAAGTTGCTGGTGGCTTCCATCATGGTCAAGGCATGCCCTGAGGCCGGTGCATCCAGCACGATGATGAGCTGAGGATCCGCGTGAAGCATCTCGAGAATCTTGCCGACGGAGATGACGTAACCGAAACCGGGCAGCATATTCACGAGCGCACGGAAAAAAGCCGTCTTCACAATCCACTTGGCCAACAACGCCGAGCCAAGTTTCTTGGTGATGTAGCCTTCCGCGGCAGCCTCAAGTTCTAAGTGAATGTGGGGGACTTTCTCCCAGCCGGCCGGTAGCTCATCAATGTGAGCGGTATCGTCGGTAAGGGCCTGTTGCGAGAGTGTGAGATAGGTCGCCGAATGGCCCTGTTCTTGGAGCCAGCGAGTGAATGCGAGTGAGAGGGCCGTTTTACCGACTCCACCTTTTCCCGTGAAGATGTAGAGGCGCTTAAGGCTTTCACCCATACGCTGACCTTAGAAAGAGTAGGCGAGCGTGAGAAGAAGTTTGAAGTAGTAGCCCTTAACATCTGGGCCGTCGCTCTGTTCGATTTTGAATGGCCAATGAAGTTGCCCGAGAGCACCCACTGTCCATTCATCGTTCAAGCGAAGGTCCACACCGCCACCGAAGTTGGTACCGAAGGTGATCTTGCGTGATGACCATTCATAGTGACCGTCGACTTTGCGGTAGGCGCGAGGAGTGTAAAAGCCCAGGCCACCCATAATGAAGGGTGAAAAGTTATCAAATTCAAAGAGACGGCTTTTGATACCGCCGTTGAGTCCCATAACTTTGATTTCTTCGCGATCGTCTTCATGAGTGCTGTAGTGCGCGTTCATGATGAGATCAAAAGAATAGCTCGCGGCGTAGGTGTAAAACAGATCCATGGTGATCTTGTCTTTGCCGTAGTCGCTGTATTTGCCGAGAAGGAAGGTTTCTCCAAGGCCCACACCGAATGAGTGTTGATGCAGGCGACGAGGAGCTGGCGCTGTTGAGCTCTCACTTTCAATGGGTGTCTCTTCTACCTGAGGAGCTTTGGTCGCAGCTTTCGCTGGAGCCTTGGCTTCGGGCTTCTCATTGACCAATTCTTCCTGTGTCGTAGGAACTTGGATCTTCTGAGCGAAGGGTTTTGCCACATTGTTTTGGGCGAATATTGGGGCCGAAAAAACAAAAGCCGCGGTTAGGACCGCGGCTTTCGATTGAATTGCATTCCTCATGAAGAGGATATTAGTTCAAAGTAGCTGTGTTCTCAACAGTTGAAGTCATAGTTGCAGCGAAAGGCTTGAACTCTTCTGTGACAACAGCAACGTCCATACCCAATTTAGCTTCGAGGGTATTGATGTAGCCAGTCAGAGTGCCTTCTTCTGAACGGATGACGCGCTTAAGAAGTTCAGTGTTACCTGGCTTCAAAGCTTTACGCTCTTGATCAAACAAAAGTTGGATCTGAGTCATGTAAGTGATGTCATTCTTCGACTTGTTGTCGATGACTTGGATTTCATGGCCTTCACGGATGATCTGAGCGATTTCCTCGAGGGTCACGTAGCAAGACTGAAACGTGTCGTACAGCTTGCGGTTCTGGTAGCGCTTAATGATGCGAACTTCTTTCATGTCGTTTCCCCTATCTGATTTGGTTTCCTACCTGCCGATAAAGACCGAGGTAATATTATAAATAAGCACTATTTTGTCTAACTGCTTTTGCCTGGTTCCGGCCAACAGTGTCTAAAACTTTCCGCAAGATTGAAGCTACGGAAGTTGACGCTGTGTTCGGTTGAGACAAAAACGTTTGTTCGGGGCATTGATACTAAACGCGTTGCAAGGCCGTCAACCCGCTCAGTCAAAAAAAATCAACTTTCTGCATAGGAAGTTTCTATAGGGCAAAAAATACCCATAAAATACTGTAAAAACAGATAATTAGCTGCGCAGACGAACGAGATAGGGGCAATGGCCCAATGCTTAAATTTCGGGGGTTTCAAGCCGATAAGTCCTTCAGAGAGATCACTGGATGATCAATCTTGGCCAAGGACGTCAATCGGATGAAACATCACTCAGTCCCCGTTTTCCTCGCATTTTTACTCGTGCTTGCCGCCAGTTGTGCGCATCAGCCAACGCAGATCATTCTGACGGAAGAGGAAACGGCACGTCTCAATCAAGAAGCTCTCGATCTCGCTTCAGAGCGCTTAGAAAAACTCGTCGAAGAATCAAAAAAGCAAGGTCCTGCCTCCTCGCAGTATTTAGCCACAGGGCTTTTTCTCAAAGGTAACTCGGCTCTCATGGAAGGTGACTACGTCACGGGAGCTGTTTTGTTCCGTCATCTCGCTCAATTAACCGACGATCCTTTTGTTCACAAGAAATATGCGATCGCGCTTATCCGTTTAGGCGAATTGGAAAAGTCTCGTGATGTCTTGTTGAAAATCTTTGAAGCAGACAAAGGCAAAGACGAAAGCGTGGCTTTGATCCTTGCAGGCGTTTATTCAGGACTTGAGAAAGCAGAGGAATCGCGCCAAATCTATCGTAAAATTTTGGCCCGCAATCCTAAACAAGAAGAAGCTTGTCTCTTCCTCGGGAAGTCGCTGGCGATTGAGAAGAAATGGAAAGAGGCTGAGTCTCAGTTGGTCGCATGCCAAAAACACCATCCAAAGAACGGGGTGTTCAGCTACTACTTGGGTAAAATGTACGTTGATCGCGGTGACCTCAAGTCTGCCGTTCGTTTATTTGAAGATTCTCACCGCCGCGAACCTGACTCAACCCAGGCCGCTGCTGCTTTGGGTTTGATTTATGAACAGTGGGAACAAATCGACCGCGCGATCGTGGTGTACGAGCGCCATCTCAAACTGAAGCCGCAGGATGCTGCGATTCTAGGACGTATGGTGCAGGCGCTCTTCATGAAAGAGCGCTTTAATGAAGTGATTCCCTATGCAGAACGTCTCGTGGATATGGATCCGGAAGATCTCAATATGCGCGTGAAGCTTGGGATCCTCTATACTGAGTCGCGGGAGTTTGAGAAAGCGATTTCGGTTTTCCGCGAGCTTTTGCAGCAAGCGCCTCAGTCTGACAAAATCCTCTATTACCTAGGAGCGATTCATCAAGAACTCGAGAAGTTCGAAGATGCGATCGAGTACTTCACACAGATTCCTACCAGCAGTGGCCTCTATCAAGATTCAAGTTTCCAGATGGCCAATATGCTGAGTGGTCTGGCGCAAAATGAACATCGCCAGAAAGGTCAGCCAGGTCCTTATGCTCGCAAGTTTTTGCAAGTCTCAAACGAGAAACTCAAAGAGATTCCCGATCTCGCTGTCGAAATAACTGTCCTGCAAGCAGGCTTTTTCGAAGCCACGGAGCGAGATTCTGAAGCCGTCAAAGTTTTAAGTACAGTTCAGAACGACAAGGGCTTCAATCTCCAGCATCAGTACTACTTGGCGGGTCTCCTCGAAAAAATCAAAAACTATGAAGCCTCAACAGCGATCATCATGGCGATCTTAGATAAAGACCCGAAGAATGCCCACGCATGGAATTTTATCGGTTATTCTTTGCTCGAGAGAGGGCATACTCCAGCGGAAGCTCTTCCTTATATTGAGAAAGCGATTGCGATCTCTCCAGACGACGGCTACATCCGCGATTCCCTCGGTTGGTACTACTTCAAGACCGGTCGCTTGAACGAAGCTTTGAGAGAGCTCACTGCCGCATTTGAAAAAGTGCCGGATGATGTGGTGATTGCGAAGCACTTAGCACTCATTCATAAAGACATGAAAAATTTTGCGAAAGCTCGTGTTTATTTACAACACGCTCTCAAGAACGCACGTCTAAGCTCAGAGCAGCGCGAACTGACAAGTGTACTCGAATTGCTAGAAGGCGATCGTGTACCTGCCGCAGTTGCTGACTAAACTTCTTTCTCACTTGCCGTAATTACCAGCTGGCCCCATGATGTCTTTCATGGGGTATCGCTTTTTTTCCATTCTCATTTTTCTTGTTATAGGTGCGTGTGCCACGCGCCCAGTTCAGCAAACGACATTCGATAAGCTGTGGTTGCAAGTGAAGATGGAGGGCGAGGGGAAAGCGCGCCTTGAAATCCCACCTGAGAGCTGGGTCTTTTCGTTTGAATCGGTCATGCAAAAAAATGATTGGCTCATGGCGATTACGATTCCCCTTAAGGGTGAAGAGTCATTTGCTTTCCCAGGCCTTGATCGTTCGCAGCCGGAAATCGTTCCCGCCCCTGATGATTTTCGCTGGCAGATCGTGCAGGCGTTGCGACAGGCTTCTCATGAGCGACGATTGGCGTATCCGCAACTGGGTCAGGATTTCGTCACCCACCTTCATCATCTTTTGCGTTGGACCCACGCGGATGTCTTGGGCCTAAATAGAGGATGCGATGCAATGTCGCAGACGACCTGGTCATGTAAGTGGGATGGTGTTCGTTCGAATTGGACATGGGATCAACGCAAAGAAGAATTTGTGGGTGAGATCGAACTAAAAACTGATTGGCGCATGCGAGCTATTTTTAAAAATCTTACAGGCCCTGTCTTCAAACGTGTCACTCTCGAGATCAGTCGCAAAACAGAGAACTCTTTCGTTACTGAGCTGCGACAAGAATTCTTTTTCCGCTAAAGAGTGCCGGAGTTTTGTGCTCGGGTGTCAAATTGCACCTCTTGTCGTGCACTACTTCTTTTTATAGTCAGGAGTGTCCCTAGCTTTTAAACTAGAGTGATTTCAATACGATCACTTCGTCATCTTGAGGAGAAGGACTATGTCCATGCGCTTTATTGGTTTAGTTTTTGCGTTCATGATTGCGGCCGTTGGCTGTAGCCGCGAACAAAATTTTGATGAAAAGGTTTTAAACCTCATCACCCCACAAAAGATCAAAGGTTTCGACCCGATCTATGCGGCGGATCTCTACGCTTCCAATGAAATTGGTAAAGTGTACGAAGGTCTTCTGGAGTTTCACTACCTCAAGCGTCCGTATGAACTCACTCCAAACTTGGCAGAGAGCATGCCGGAAGTTTCTGCTGATGGACTAACCTACACTTTCAAAGTCAAGAAAGGCGTCTTGTTCCAAGACAGCAAAGCCTTCCCGAACGGCAAAGGCCGCGAACTCAAAGCAGACGACTTCATTTACTCAATCCGCCGCATGGCCGATCCAAAACTTCAATCGACGGGCTGGTGGTTGTTGGACGGCAAGATCGCTGGCCTCAATGAGTGGCGCGATAAAAATGCGAATGCTGAGAAAGTAAATTACGACGAAGCGGTTGAAGGCCTTAAGAAGGTCGATGACTACACTTTTCAGTTCAAGCTCGCAAAGCCATTCCCTCAATTCCTCTATGCTCTAGCGATGCCATTCACTTTTGCAGTAGCAAAAGAAGTGGTTGAACACCACGGCCAAGAGTTCCAGAACTACCCGGTAGGAACTGGTCCATTTAAACTCGATTACTTCGATAACTCGAACCGCATTGTTTACCACCGCAACCCAACTTTCCGCGAGAAGCTTTATCCGTCAGAAGGCGAAGCCACTGACGAAGCCGCTGGCCTCTTAGCCGATGCGGGTAAGAAGTTGCCACTGGTTGATAAGGTTATCGTCAACATCGTGGTTGAATCCCAGCCTCAATGGTTGAACTTCCAGAAGGGTTCAGCCGATCTTTTGGGTGTTCCTAAGGACAACTTTGATCAAGCCATCGTAGCTGGAAAAAATCTTCACCCCGACATGGCGAAAAAAGGCATCCGTCTTTCTATGGTGAACTCATTGGACACAACTTACGTTGCGTTCAATCACACCGACCCACTTTTCAAAGACAACATCAAGCTTCGCCAGGCGATGTCACTTGCGTATGACCATGTAGAATCGAACAAGTTGTTCTACAACAATACTGCCACCATTGCTCAGTCGATCATTCCACCAGGAATCTCAGGTCACAAAAAAGAATACAAAAGCCCATATATCGGTCGCAACCTTGAGATGGCAAAGAAGCTTCTTAAAGAAGCCGGTTACCCAGAGGGCAAAGGCCTTCCGGAGTTGCAATACGAAACCGTTGGTAGCACTGTTTCTCGCCAGCAAGGTGAGTTCTTCGCTAAGAATATGGCCGACATTGGTATCAAAATTCGCATCAGCACAAACACATGGCCTGAGCTCGTGAAGAAAACCAACACGAAGACAGCGCAGATGTTCGGCATTGCCTGGGGCGCGGACTACCCAGATGCTGAGAACTTCTTCGGTCTCTTGTATGGTCCGAACGAGTCTCCAGGCTCTAACTCGTCAAACTACAAGAACGCCACGTTCGACAAAATCTTCGCGCAAGCCTCAATCATGCAAGACGGCCCTGAGCGTACAGCGCTCTACGAGCAGTTGTATGAAATGGCTGGCAACGAAGTCCCTTGGATCTACGGTATGCACCGCACGTCGGTTACAGTCTACCAGGGCTGGGTCAAGAACTATAAGTACATCGAGTTTAATCATACTCAAGTTCAGTACTTGAATGCGGACCTCGAAGCGAAAAAAGAATTGTTGAAAAAGTTCTAGCAGAAGGAAGGGGATGACCACTTACATCATCCGCAGGCTCTTATATATGATCCCGGTTATTTTCGGGGTCAGTTTTATCATCTTCGTTTTGTTCAACGTGGTGGCCGGTGATCCGGCCCCACTTTTGTTGGGCAAACACGCTACGGTTCAACAGATTCATGATCTGCGCGAACAGCTGGGCCTTAATAAGCCGCTCTTTGCTCAGTACATGGATGTGGTGAAAAGTGCGTTCACTTTCGACTTCGGTCGTTCGTGGGCCACCCGTCAGGATATTATTGAGATGATTCGTCAGGGTGCCTGGCCCTCGCTCACGCTCACAATCCCGGCGTTTATGATCTCGACGATCCTGTCGATTTTGCTCGCGCTGGTGGTGGCTTTCTATCGTGGTAAAGGGATCGATCTCACGATTCGTTTCCTCTGCATCGCCGGCCAGTCGATCTCTTCCGTGGCGTACATTTTGTTCTTCCAATACTTCTTCGCCTACAAGCTCGGCTGGTTTGAGATCAGTGGTTATGAACCAGAGTTCCCTGTGTTCTTAAGCTATGTCGCTTTGCCAGGAATTATCTGGATTGTCCTGAGCTTAGGCCCTGACGTGCGCTTCTTCAGAACGGTCATCTTGGATGAAATTTACCAAGACTATGTTCGTACCGCGCGTGCGAAAGGTTTGGGCGAGATTACAGTTCTTCTCAAACACGTTTTAAGAAATGCGATGATTCCGATCATCACATACGTGGTGATTCAAATTCCATTCTTGATCTTGGGAGCTCTTCTTCTGGAGAGTTTCTTCTCTATTCCAGGTCTGGGTGGCATCACTCTGAACGCATTGAACTCTTCGGATTTTCCAGTGATCAAGGCCATGGCCGTTCTTTCGTCCATTGCCTATATCCTGTTCTCTCTATTGACTGACGTGTTGTACACACTCGCGGATCCGCGAGTGAAGCTGAAGTAGGAACTCATGAGCGCACAAGATACTAAATCTCTATGGGCCGATGCATTTTCACGCTTAGTACGTGATCGCTGGGCTTTGATCTCACTTGTTATCGTCCTCGTGTATGCAGGCATCGCCGTGCTTGCCACAATTGGTTGGGGGTTGCCTGACTGGAAGACATCGCAAGCGTCAGAGTATTTAGCACCGAATGGGCAGTTCTGGTTGGGTACAGATCTCTTTGGTCGTGACGTTTTTGCTAAAGTCATTCACGGAACCAAAATTGCCATGAGCGTGGGCCTCGTGACCTCATTAATTGCGATTCCAATCGGTGTATTTATTGGAGCGATTGCTGGTTATTTCGGCGGATGGATTGATGACATAATTTCTTGGTTCATCACCACCTTCTCATCGATTCCAAACATCATGCTCTTGATCTCAATTACTTTGATCATGGGCAAAGGTCTCGTGTCTGTGTATCTCGCCTTGGGAATCACGGGGTGGGTAGGCCTCGCACGATTGATTCGCGGTGAGGTGATGAAGCACAAAGAGCGTGAATACGTTCATGCAGCTTCTGCCATTGGCGGCGGTCACTTTCGCAAACTCTTCATTCACATCCTCCCGAACGTAACTCACTTGGTGATCATCAACACAAGCCTGCAGTTCCAAACGGCGATTAAGTCAGAAGTGATCTTGTCGTATCTAGGGCTTGGAGTTCAAGGTGAGCCGAGCTGGGGCACTATGATCGATGATGCTCGCCAAGAGCTTGCTCGTGGCGTCTGGTGGCAGCTTGCGGGGGCCACGTTTGCGATGTTCCTCGTCGTACTTGCATTCAACATTTTGGGAGACGCTCTTCGCGACTCCCTCGACCCGAAACTCAAAGGGAAGTGACATGGATCGTCCTTTACTCTCGATAAAGAATCTCACCGTAGACTTCATCACACCTGATGCATCGATGCGCGCCGTGGACAACATGAGCTTTGATGTTCCTATGGGGAAAACCGTTGGCATCGTAGGCGAGTCTGGTTCGGGCAAAAGCGTAACGTCTTTGGCGATCATGCGTTTGTTGCAGCAGCCGCCGGCGCACATCAGTGGTGAAATCTTGTTTGATGGCGTTGATCTCTTGAAGTTACCTGATGATCAAATGAGAAAGATTCGTGGTGATAAGATTGCCATGATTTTCCAAGAGCCAATGACTAGCTTGAACCCTGTTTTTAAAACGGGCGCGCAAGTGGCCGAAACACTCATGCTTCATAGAGGCATGGACAAAAAGACCGCTTGGGAAAAAGCCATCGATCTTTTTAATGAAGTAGGGATTCCGAATCCTACTCAGAAAGTTCACGCTTACCCCCATGAGATGAGCGGCGGGCAGAAGCAACGTGTGATGATTGCCATGGCGATTGCCTGCGATCCGAAGTTGCTGATCTGTGATGAACCCACCACCGCTCTGGATGTGACCATTCAAAAGCAAGTTCTTGAGCTTCTTAGAGGTCTGCAAGAAAAACATAAGATGAGCATGCTCTTCATCACACATGACTTGGGCGTTATCGCTGATGTCGCCGATGATGTGGTGGTCATGTATCGCAGCAAAATGGTGGAAAAAGATAAGACGCGTGCGATCTTTGAAAGCTCGAAGCACCCCTACACCAAAGGGTTGATCGCTTGCCGTCCCGACATGGGAGCAAACCCTCGGCGCCTTTTGACCGTGAGTGATTTCATGGATGAGGCCGGCAACGGCCTGAAAGTGACACGGGATCGTGTACAAGTTTTTGAAAAAGACTACGAAGCAAAAAACGGCAACGATATTTTGCTTGAAGTAAAAGACATCCATACTCACTTCCCAATTAAAGGCGGTCTCTTCGGTCGCAAAATCGGTGAAGTGAAAGCTGTCGATGGCGTAAGTTTCCAATTGAAGCGCGGCAAGACTTTAGGGCTGGTGGGCGAGTCAGGCTGTGGGAAAACCACTCTTGGCCGAACGATTCTTCGTCTTGTGGAGCCGACTTCTGGCAGCATTATCTACGACGGTAAAGATGTAACCAAGATGGGCCAAGAAGAAATGCGTCTGTTGCGTCGTAAGATGCAGATCATTTTCCAAGATCCATACTCTTCTTTGAATCCACGCATGACGGTCGGTGAGATCCTGACCGAGCCATTGGTTGTCCACAACTTGGGCGGCGGCAAGAAAGAGCGTCTCGATGCGGCCAAGTCTTTGATGGAAAAAGTGGGCATGAAGGCGAATCAATTGAATCGCTATCCACACGAATTCTCAGGTGGCCAGCGCCAGCGTATCTGTATCGCTCGCGCTTTGATGTTACGGCCTGAGTTTGTGATTTGCGATGAATCTGTGTCCGCGCTAGACGTGTCGATTCAAGCACAGGTGTTGAATCTTCTGCTAGATCTTCAACAAGAGTTCAAACTCACCTATATCTTTATTTCTCATGACCTCGGTGTGGTGAACTTCATCGCTGACGAAGTAGGTGTAATGAATAAAGGCGTGTTGGTTGAGATGGATCGGG
This sequence comes from Bacteriovoracaceae bacterium, assembly GCA_021732585.1. Taxonomy (GTDB): domain Bacteria; phylum Bdellovibrionota; class Bacteriovoracia; order Bacteriovoracales; family Bacteriovoracaceae; genus UBA6144. The sequence continues at coordinate 1,160 of JAKFUR010000170.1, read as the reverse complement.
CCGATCGCATCTACCGTCAGCCGAAAGAGGATTACACCAAGGCACTTTTGGGAGCTATCCCGAAAGGACTGCCAAAGAACATCGAAGCTTTCATATCTTAAGTTTGTTGGCGGCGTACTTTTCCTAGTAAGAAAAGCGCCGCCAATCCAAATCCACATCCATAGTACGTATTCCAATTCCAGTTCCCATCAATCCACATTGTATTGAGTGCCACTCCACCGATGCCACAAGCATAGGCAGCAAAGACGGACATAGCATCGAAGCGGACATTGAAAATGGGTCGGAAAAGAATGCGAGCGAAGAACAAACTAAGAAGAGCTCCTGCGGTCCAGGATTGAATCTTCAAGCCTAGAAGAAGTAAGCCACTGTTGGTTGAGGCGACCACCGCCACTGTAAAAATGAGAATGGTGATAACGATGTTATCGATCAGCATGTTTCGACTTAGATTCGCAACATCGCGCTTCGGGAAGACGTCATTGTGGAAAGTGGCGCATAAGGCATTAATGGTGGAGTCAAGGGTACTCATCGTGGCGGCCATGACTCCAGCGACCATGAGGCCTCTGAGCCCGGTAGGGAAGTAGGTCACGATAAAGTGCGAGAATAGGTGATCTGCATTGGGAACGCCGGCAGGGAATGGATGGGTTTGATAAAAACTCCAAAGGAGAGCACCGACACCAAGAAATAGGGCACCAACAGAAATTGAAATAAACGAAGATAGAAAAATGGCCCACTGGCCAATGGCGCGTGTACGCGCCGCCATCAAACGTTGAGCAAAATCTTGGTCCACTCCGTGAGTCGACATATCAAACAGCACACCCCCAGCTAAACCGGCAATCACGCTCCACGGATCACTCCAGTGGAAGATTGTTGTTTTGCCAGCAGCATAGGCTTCGCCCATCATGCTCGACCACTCAAGACCAGCGACTTGCGGAATCATGTAGTGAGCGACGATACCACCCAGAATAAAGAGACCCATTTGTAAAATGTCGGTACGCACCACTGCTTTAAGTCCGCCCACCAATGTGTAGAGGAACGTGATAGCAGTCGTGACGAAAAGGCCCACGTACGCGTTAACTCCTAAAAATGTTCCCACTAAGATGGAGCCAGAAAAAAGTCGCACCCCCACAGAGAGAATTTTACTGGTGGCGTAGAATAAGGCC
>JAKFUR010000126.1 GCA_021732585.1 Bacteriovoracaceae bacterium | reverse complement strand
AGAGAAAGCGGACACAGGTTCGATCTCTATGCCATCAGGCTGGCGCGTGGCCTACTTCTCGCAAAACGTCGGCGAGATGAAAGGTCGCTCAGCAATTAGTGAAGTTATGGCCGGTGACGCTGATGTCGTGCGCTTGAAAGACGAACTCGATTCACTACAGCGCCAGCTCGACGAAGCTTACGCTGATCCAGACAAAGCACCCGATGATGACTGGCTCGCCAACGTTCTCGAAAAACTTGGTGATGCCCAAACGGCGTTTGAAAAACGCGGCGGCTTTGACATGGAAACCCGCGCACAAGAAATTCTCACCGGTCTCGCCATCGGCCCTGATCGCTACAACAATCCCGTCGAGCATTTCTCCGGTGGTTGGAAAATGCGTATCGCACTTGCGAAAGTGTTGATCACCAAGCCCGACGTTATTCTCATGGATGAGCCGACCAACTATCTTGATCTCGAAACTATTCTCTGGCTTGAAAACTGGCTCAAGGCGTTTCAAGGCGCCGTGCTTATGACCTCCCACGATCGCTGGTTTATGAATGCCATCGTGAATAAGATCGTCGAAGTGCGCCATGGTGCCGTGACCACCTATACCGGTAACTACGACTTTTATGAGCGCGAACGTGATATTCGTCGCGGCCAGTTGGAAGCACAGAAAGACCGCCAAGATGCCATGCTGAAAAAAGAAGAAGAGTTCATCGCGAAGTTTGCTGCCCGCGCGTCTCACGCCGCTCAAGTCCAATCGCGTGTGAAGAAACTCGACAAGATCGAGCGCGTGGAACTTGCTCCCGAAGAACTCGCTATGCAGTTTGAATTCCCGGAAGCTCCTCGTGGCGGTAACGACGTCGTCGTCATTGATAATCTTGGCAAAGTTTGGAAACGTGATGACGGGCATGAGAACCGCGTGTTCACGGGTCTCAGTGCCACGGTTCGTCGCCAAGAAAAAGTCGCTGTCATCGGTGTCAACGGCGCAGGTAAATCAACACTTTTGAAAATAATCATCGGTGATACCGATGCGACAGAAGGCAAAGTAAAAACCGGCGAAGGCATCAAGATTGGTTACTTCGGTCAGTTCACGCTCGAGCAGCTCAAGCCAGAGAACACCGTATGGGACGAAGTGAAAAACTACGTCCCAGGACTGAGCGATGGCGCGGTTCGCAGCTTGCTAGCGGCGTTCTTGTTCCGCGGTGATGATATTGAGAAACGCGTGAAGCATCTCTCCGGTGGTGAAAAAGCGCGACTGATACTCGCCGGCATTCTCGCTACGCCGAAAAACTTGCTGGTATTGGATGAGCCTACCAACCACTTGGACATTCGCTCACGAGAAATTCTCCTGGATGCCCTCAAGGCCTATGAAGGCACTGTCATGCTCGTAAGTCACGATCGTCACTTTTTGCGTGAACTGACTAACCGTGTATGGGAAGTGGATAAGGGTGTGATTCATCAATTTCCGGGAACCTACAAAGAATGGTTGGCGCGCTAATTCTCCTCACGTCTGCCCTGGCCCAGGATTGTCACTACCAAAACTGGGACTGGAGCGTGCGTGAGCGTCGTCCAGTTAACATTCAGAGAGTTATCACCTCGAAAGCAAAACTCACACCTGAAGAGCGCGGCACCCATGCGGGTTGCTCAGTATGCGAAGAAGACCAGACTGAACTGCAGGTTGCAGGTCTTCGCTTCAAGATGTGCCGTCGTCACGCTCAACGAGCGGAACTTGCTCTCAAACAGTTGCACCAAAAAGGCTTCCCTCTTAAAGAAATCGAAGGCTATCGCGTAGGAAAATCTAAAGGACTGGTGAATGCACAAGGTCTTCGCACGCAATTCAGCAATCACTCTTATGGAGTGGCCATTGATATCAATGCCTCACTCAATGGACTCTATGAAAACTGTGTGAGCTTCTCTCCGGCCTGTCGATTGATTCGCGGCGGAGTTTATGATTCGACAAAGAAAGGTGCCATCACGCCTGCTATCGCCGAACTTTTCAAAGCTCAAGGTTTTAAATGGGGCGGCGAAATTCAAGGGCAGCAAAAAGACTTCATGCATTTTTCTCCGACGGGAGATTGAGTTATTTGCAGAAGCATTGCGACATGGCACCACCCTTCAGTGACAAGATGACTCTAGGAAATTCTTAATTCAATCACATATAAATATTCACCACTGGCCGAAGATTTGCAGCACTCACCTTGAAAAGAAACTTTCTGAGGAGATTGAAAATGAAAAGTGTCATTGTGCTACTGTTTGCTATGTTTGCTCTACATGACTCGTCGCCTGCATTCGCTCAAGCGAGTGAAGCTTACTGTCGAGAAAATCCCAACGCCTCGGCCTGTTCTACCTCAGAAGCCTACTGCCAAAGAAATCCACTGGCATCGAGTTGCGAAGGAACAGAGGCTACTTGTGAACGCAATCCTCTATCAAGCGCCTGTGAACGTTCAGAAGCCTACTGTCGTCGTCATCCACTTTCATCAAGCTGTGAAGGCACAGAAGCAGCGTGTGAACGCAATCCTCTATCAAGCGCCTGCGAACGTTCAGAGGCCTACTGTCGTCGTTACCCGCTTTCTTCTAGCTGCGAAGGCACAGACGCCGCATGCGAAAGAAATCCCTACGCCTCTAGTTGCTCTTCATCGGATGCTTACTGTGAGCGCAACCCAAACTCTTCCAGCTGCTCGGCCTCAGACGCTTACTGTCGTCGCAATCCGAATTCTTCCTCTTGCTCTTCTTCAGACGCCTACTGCGAAAGGAATCCAAACTCCTCAACTTGCGGAAGTGCCGATTTCTGTGAACGGAACCCGCGTAACCCTTCTTGCCAAACTATTCAGCGTCGCTGTCGCACAAATCCGAATCATCCCTCTTGTAATCAACAAGACGAATCGGATTCCGACACTGATGATACTGTGAGTGATCTTTGTGTGAGGCGCCCTCATCTCCCTTCCTGCAGAGATCAGGAAACGGCGCAAGAACGCATGTGTCGACTCCGTCCCTCACGATGCGTTGATGAGAATTAGCGCACGAGGATTTTAACTTCTTCGGTGATCTTGTCTTCTTTCACCAAACGAATCACATGACGGCCACGCTCGAGTGGCCAGTCTAACCGTGTCGCTGAAGGATAACGCTTCCCATTCACTTCCCACTCCACTCCGCGAACTTGTCCGCTCATCCGTAAAGACAGGCTCTGACGTTCAAGCGGCAAATCAGGATCCATGGCAAAGATCGCACCATCGATCGGATAAGTGATCACCGCTTGATCTCCGCTAGGAGCCGCGGCCAAAACGGCTTCGGGATTTTGACACAAGCGCGACACTTGAGACTCAAGCCCCTCTTGATGATCATGGGCCCAGGCCTGATATTCTTCGGGGTAATGAGTCGCGACCACTGTTTGTGTGCCACCCACAGGATCACAACTTTGCGCCAGAGTTTCTCTGTGCCAGTCGCATGGTTTGATCGGGCCGGCAGTTACAAATTTTTCATCCAATACACGCGGGCAATGATTCCCAGGCGACATGCCAGAGAGAGCACAAACCGGACGCACCACCATTGATTCAGGCGGCGTGAAAGCTTCGGGAGTATTTTGCGCATGTACAGCGAGCATGGAGGCGCGCACAAGCGGGCCAGCGCCCGTGATGCCACTCACTCGTTGCATCGGACGTTGATCATGATTACCCACCCACGCTAGTGTCACGTGATGCTTCGTCCATGCAATCGCCCAGTTGTCGCGATAATCAGTGGATGTTCCAGTTTTGGCCGCCATTTCAAAAGGCACATCAAAGACTGTTCTTTCACCGAAAGCTTCCATACGAGCATGACGATCTTTCAAAATATCTGTCACGAGCCACGCGCCGTCGGCCTTAAGCGGAGAGCGGTGAATTTTAGCTGGCTCACTCATCAACCAGCGCGCACTTGTCCAACTGGTTTGCCTGGGCATTGAACTAAACGACTGCAGCAGATGAAACGGCGTGATCTCGGCATTTCCAAGAGTCAAACCTACGCCGTAGAAATCCACCTCGCGTTTGAGGGGAATCCCTAAACTCAAAAGCGCCTCATGCAAACGATGAGGGCCAATTCGATCAAGTAGCATCAACGCCGGAAGATTAAGAGAGTTCGCAAGCGCTTCACGTGCGCGACGTGGCCCAGAAAAACGTTCATCATAATTGCGAGGACGATAAACTCCATTACCACTGCGAAAGGCCCCCGGTGTATCTGGTAAAATACTGGCAGCGCTATAACCTTGATCAAATGCTAGTGCATATGTGAATGCTTTAAGAATAGAACCGGGTTGTCGCGCCACTTGAAGTCCATCAATACGTCCGGCATCGTCGCTAAAATAATCAGCACTCCCAACATAAGCGAGCACATCACCTTGGCTAGCATCCATCACAACCAAAGCGCCATGACGAACACCACGCTTCTGCAGACGATCGATTTCTTCTTTGAGATTTTTTTTCAGCTGGCGTTGCAGATTGAGATCAAGGGTCACTTGCAACAAAGCGGGTGCAGGCCTTGGAGTCACACGTGCCAGTTGTTCGAGATAATGAAAGGCCGTTGAGTGAGGGCGACGCCCCAAAAGAATCAGCGGCTCATTTTGACTGAGGGTCAACCCTTCTCGCTGCGTTTTTGCCAGCAATGTATTTCTCAGTCCTTTTAGTAAAACCCTGCGATCCACACGTGCTAATCCAGCGGGCGAGCGAATCAGCACGGCCAGTGTGGCTTCTTCCCCAGGAGAAAGCGCGCTGACATTCTTACCGAAGTAATACTCGGCTGCCGCTCCTATCCCCTCAACGTCTCCCGCAAAGGGAATATGATTTAAATAAGCTTCTAAGATTTGTTTCTTTGTCGCGCGATTCTCTATTTGCACAGCCAGCGTCATGACCAGCGGCTTGGTCCACCAACGTCTGGGAATATCCGCACGCAATCTCACCCATTGTTGAGTGATCGTGCTCGCACCACCTTCTTGATGAACAAGAGCGCTGAGTAAACGAGGATAATCAATTCCAGCATGCTGATAAAACCGGCGGTCTTCAGCGAGCAAAATCACCTCTTGCAGACTGGCAGGGATTTCACGCAAAGGCAGCGGCTTCACACCCGCGCGAAAATCAAGAAAGCCAATGCGCTCACCGTGACGATCACGAACTTCCGTGATCGCCAAGCTTCCGCGCTGCGGGAGCACGGCCGTGCTCCACAGCGAAAAGAAAAATGGAATCAGCGCAAAGAATTCATTCCACAACACGTACGCGAACTCCTACTGTATTAGCGCGCCATTCTTCATCATACATTTCTTCTACGATCGTGGGTGGCAACAAGTACTCACCTACCGTCGTAACTTGCGCGAGGTACTCCACTTGGTAACTCTTTGCAGCGACTAAGCGATCGGCAAAAAACTGCACGGAATCCAAACGCATATCAGAGGCGCTGAAGCCTACTGGTGTTTCCCATTCCCACCAATCGTAATCTCGGGCCACGGCGGATTCATCTGTTCCCGCCGCAACTTGCGTGGCTACCGATGTAGTGGCAAGACGTGGATTCAGGGCACGCCATCCAGCAGGAATCGGATCTCGTAAACCTACCTTGTAGCGGTCTTGCGTACCGATGACTTGCAAGGTGACCTTCACCACATCGCCCTTTTTCACCGTCCATTCTTTGCCTTTGAGTTCAATCCAAGCATTGCCTTTCTTCACCAAGGCGGTCTTCTTCAAAGTGAATCCATTTCCTGCTGCTACTGCATCGGCTGAATTAGTAGACCAGTACATGCGGGTGTGAAGATAAGCATTGCCGCCTGACTTCAACTCAGCACGCGCCTTAGCATTCACTTTCAAATCAGCTTCTTGATATTCAACAAATGGACGCTGTAAGCGCTTCACATCGATGTCGCGGCTGTCTTTGCCCATAACCCAAGCGACCTCGGCTTCTTTCTCAGTGCTTTCAAACAAACGCGCGTAGGTACGGAAAGCCTGGAAACAGAAATAGTTTTCCTGAGTATTACCCCAACGCGCAGTCTTTTTATCCGGTGCGAGTCCTTGAATCATTTTAGCAGCGATGGCCGGGTTCATACCGTGGCGAAGAAGTGCATCGACAACCACACACTGACCGCGGCGCTCAGAATACAGCCAGTTCTTCGCTGATTCAGGAACCTTCTCCGTGAAGACCACCACTGAATCGCGAGTGATTGATTTTTTCAAAAGCTCTTGCACAAGCGCTTTTGCCTCAGGACCTTGAGCAGGGAGTGCTTTAAGTAATTGTCCTTGGCCAAAAAGATCCATCTTGCCGCGCTTCGGATAAATTCTGGAAGCGAGCTTGTGTCCTTCTGGGTCATTCAGGTCAACCAGAATGGCGGCCGTATGCGCGTTCATGGATTCTTTGAAATCAGTGAAGCGGCCCATATCACCTGTGTGGTCTTTCATCGCGAGCAAGCGCGTACGCAAACGCTCCTCTACGATTTTTGGAATCGTGAAGCCGGCTTTCTTGTACACACCAAATGCATGACCAGTGAACACGGTGAGGTACGGATCCCCAGAGTAATCGCCTGGGTAGTAGCCCATGCTGCCGTCTGGGCGCTGATAGTTCGGCGCTTTGTTAATGTAGTCTTGAATCGCTTTGCGAGGATCACCTTCCTTGGCGTCAAATTTAAATTCCGCGAGCCAAGGCTCCATCTCTTTGTACTCAGTCAAAAAGAGCGCGCCCGTCGTTTGTTGTTCCCAGCAACCATAGGGATAATGAACCACGTACTTAAACGCCTCATCCAAACCATCCAACAAGCTCTTGGTGAAATAAACACGCACACGGGTTGAGCCTGCAACCGCTCCTGCCGGCATGGAGAAATCCAATGACTGTGTGCCGGTCAACGGCACTAATCCCCCACTGACATGCGCGGCTCCGGGATCTGACTGAACAGGCAAGCTGATCGCCACACCGTCTTTGTAATTCTTCGCTTTCACGCGCGCTTCGAGTGTGAGCTGACCTGCTTTATCTGTAGTAAAAGGGAAACTCAAAAGCTCACGTACACCGGGTGCGACGTCTCTGCTTTGCTCCACATTGGCCGGCAAGGCGCCCGTGATTTTTGCACTTAATTCAGCCGAGAGTTTTTCTTCCGTGGCGTTCTGCACGCCAAAAGCACCACTGAACGAATCTCCCGCACGCAAGAAGGGTGGAAAGAACGGCGTGAGCATCAAAGGCAACACAGCTTTAAAAGTGGTCTCGCCTTCACCGAAGCGGTTTTTCTCATCCACGGCAACAGCAATCACTCGCCACTGGGTGAGATTATCCGGCAGTTTGAATTTTAGTTTGGCCTTGCCATCTTTGATTTCAAGAGCGGGTTCCCAATGAGCAACCGTCTTAAAGTTGCTGCGCAACTCTTCTAGACCGTTACCGCCGCCACCACCGGCGGCCGCACCTTTTTTACCGAATGAGCGGCGACCGATCAGACGCGTGAGGGTCTGGTAGTTCCAAACGCCCAGGCCCTTGATGTGATAGAACGTATCTAAGACTTCAAAGAAAGATTTATAAGATGGTACCAGTTGTAAAACAGCATCATCCACCACTGTCACAGCGAGTTCACCGTCAACCTTGCGGCCTTTCCAGTCTTTTACATTGAGGGTGACTTCTACTTCTTCGCCAGGAGAGAACCTTGCTTGAGTACTCGCTTCAACTTTCAGAATGGTCGGCTGCCGTGAGACTTGAATCTGCGCGTAGCCCATTTTAAACGACGGACGGCCAAGATCCACGCCGCCTTCATACTTCTCCCCTGTGCGACCTTTCAGCAGCACAACTGAGACAAACACTCCTGGCACATAGGCCGCATCTTCCAACGGGAGCTCATAGGTCCAGAAGCCGCCCGAAAATTTCACCACTTCGTGACGAATGACGCCGTAGCGCTCAACGGTTACAAGCGCTTCGCCTTCTTTGTAAGGTGACTGCACAATGAAGCGCGCCTTTTCACCAAACTCATAACTCGCTTTTTCAGCTTTTACATCAATACGGTCGTGATTATTACGTGGACCCCAGGCCCAGCTATTTGGTCCCGGTACCCAGAAGTAGTGCTCGCGAGTGGGACCTTGTTTGCCTTGGAAGGATGTATTGATGGTGAGAAAGTAGGAGCCCTCACCTTTCGGTGTAATCGGACATGTGACAGGTGTTGTCGCTGTGACCACTTCGCAAGTTCCAGCGAGTTCTTCTTTCATCTCACTGTCGTAGTAATACACGTTACCGCTACCGAGACGACGAACCGTGGTCCACGTCCGGCGCTTCAATTCATAACGTGCTTTTACACCGGCGACAGGCTGACCTTCCGTCGAAAGCGCGATCAATTGCGCCTTCACAGGGTTGCCCTCATCGACGACATAATCGTCATGCTTAGATCCGGGGAACCAACCACGATTTGAAACGGTTAAATCTGTGCGACCACTGACGGTCATCCCATCGCCATCAGTCACTGTGGCTTCAGCAATTAATGTGCCGTATTCCGGCAGATCTACTTTATCGAAGCTCGCTTTAAAGCGACCTTCTTTGTCTGTTGTAAATTCATTTTTACCTACTAAGGCTGCGCTATCGCCGCCAGGATTTTGCACGTAGAATTCAAAAGCACTGTAGAGCGATGTTGAAGGAGGTGTGTATGGCCGTGAGCGCACGACAAGTGCTGCCTCGCCTCTACTTCCCTGCACTCCACCGCCCACATGAAACTCAACCGTTCCAGCAACATTCAATGGAGCTTTACTCTTAATCAGTTGATCCAGAGTCACTTTCAAAGTCGGCGTGGTGAACACTTCCACGCTGAAAGGCTCCATCACATAGCGACCACTTATATTGAGTGTGTATTTCCCGGTCGCTGCTTCTGGCTTAAGGGCGAACTCAACAACGGCCGTACCAAATTGATTGAAATCAACTTTGCCCTCCGCAATCTTTTCGCCGCGCGGATCAGTCAACGTCCACGGGATCTCTTTATGTTCTGCAAGCTCCGGTCCCATCAAACCCGTTTTGCGTGCATAGATTTTCAGCGCACCCTTTTCACCTGGACGATAAAGAGGGTTGCTCGGAATGGCATCGTACTGCCAATTGAGTTCGTTCTCATCCGCGAGATTCAAACCGAAATCCCAGTTGGAGATTCCAGACTGAGTCATGTAAGTCAAAGGCAAGGCCACCATGTGCTCTTTGTATTGAGCGATGACCACCCCATCCGCTTCTATTTTTTGATCTTCTGGAATTACGACGGTGCCGTCTTTGCCAGTCTCGCCGACTTCTATCGCTTCTCCACCCCTGCTGATAGAAACTTCTGCACCAGACACAGGTTTTCCGGTAGAAAGACGAAACACCCAAACAAGACTTCCGCGCAAACCGCGCTTCATATGAATGCCTAGATCACTAAACTGCAACACCGCCGCACTGGTGCGCTCCGCCTGTGTACCAGGAGCGAGAGAACTTGGATCAGACAGTGCGGGAACTTTGACTTCGGATTGCACCCACCAAATCCCGGGCTTGAACTCGTCGAGACGTGCGAGATCAATGCCACTCTTGAAACCTTCGATTCCATCGATGGCGAGCTGGAAGGTTTTCCCCTCAGGCATACTGTCATCGGGTTTACGACGATTGTAATAATACTCCCTACGTTTAACTGCAGCGATAATATCTTTCGGACGAGTCAGCGCCTTCGCACTGATCTCTACGAGCGGTGTTGAGCGATGATTAAGCTGAGTGAGAAAGGGTTTGGTGCCTTCAAAATACGCGCCCTCGTCAGCTAGCTCAGCGTAATTTCCACTGAGCAGTTCTTGCGGGCGAAGCTTGATGATAAAGCCGCTGGTGAGATGAGGCTTTACCTCATCACGTGCAATGACTGTAAATGAAGACAGGCCCGTCTTCGGCACTTCCAAATGCATATTGCCCCACTGATCCGTTTTGATCGCGGGTGCACCTGGACGAACGATGAGTTTTTTGGTTTTGGGTTCGGTCATGCTCAAGTTAACTTGATCACCCAGTGCACACTCCAGCACCGGCATGCTGATGCCGTCTTTTTGTGCTTTAGCGGTATCCCAAAAAGAACGATTGCCACAGCTCACCCCACGCAAAGCGAGGTAATACAAATCTTCTTCAGAGGCCGGCGGCATTCCAGCGCGCAACAACCACTCACCCGGCACTGAGCGCAACTTGCCGCTCAGGTCTTTGACTCCCACGGGAAAACTGAATGAGCACACTTCATTGGTGGGTGCTTTGACAGGCAAACTGAACAAACCTGTTTTACCCAAATCTCCCATGAAAGATTGCGCAGGTTTTTTTCCGCACGTGATAGCGACAGTCAGTCCCTTGCTCGCCACTTTCTGTGATAAATTTAATTTAAGACGAAATTTTCCGTCCTCAAGTGTCTCGCGATAATCCGCCAAGTACACACTCATCGTACGGAACTCACGGCGCTCTTTGCCGATGATGATTTGATAAGTCGTATCGGGTTCAAGGCTCTCGGCAATTTTGCAATTGATAATCCGACGTGTGTCCCACACACAGTTGTTGAGTTTCACCTTGTCGATCGCCACCACCGTTGCGGGTGACATATCCTGGGCGAACATCACTTTGACGTGCTCAGTTTCTAGCGGCACCTGACCTTTAGGCCAGTAGTCAGAGACTTCTTGGGCGAATGAGGGGAATACGAAAAAAATCGCTAGAAAAATGAACGGCATGAATCCTCCAGGGGATGGAGAATTCTAGCTATTTACTAAGGGGCCGCCACCAAAGAGTTTATATAGCCGCGCAGCAGTTCGAGTTCTTTTGTTGTCAGTGGCGGAGCATCTTCTGGCATGAAACCTGACTCCACCGAACGGAACAGTTTACTGGCCTCAGCATTACCCGGCACGAGCTTCTTACGAATGCCCTCTTCGGTTTTCGCCCAGCGGTGACAATCAGTGCATTTGGTGAGGATTTCAGTTTGGATGGTGGCAAAGCTCACGGCCTCCACTTCCACCGGCGAAACGGCCGGCTTCCCATCCAACGAATAGACCAAGTCCCCCTTATCAGGGAGGCAAGAAACTAACAAAAATAGCGCCAGTAACGACAAAATCTTCACCAGAGCGTTATTGCGCTGAAATTAGGCCTTGAAAACGAACAATTTCACAACATGAAATTAGTACATAGAGCTAGGCCAGACAAAGACACTCAATGTTACTGGTCCCCCTATGAAATGGCTTATTTTTGCACTTCTCAGTCTCTCCGCCCACGCACTCGACGCTCGCTTTGAGGGCACCGTGGATTTATCCAATTGCTCAGGGTTCGTGTTCACCACGGCCCAGTCTGACCCCACCCAACCGGCCATGTTGATGACCAACGGCCATTGTCTCACCACGCTTTTGGGCGGCATCGTGCTCTCACCAGGCGAGGCCCGCACGGATCGTCCCGGTTCCCGCTCTGTCAGTATCGTGAATGCTGATGGCAAAAAACTCAAAATGAAAACCACGCGCCTGGTGTATGCCACTATGACTGGAACTGATGTGGCGGTGTATGAATTGCCCTTTACCTATCAAGACCTCGCAGCCAAAGGCATTCGTCCTTTCATGCTTGGCTCAATTCCTGTCCTCGGTGAAAGTGTGGAAGTTTTCTCTGCTCACAAAAACAATACTCATACATGCACAGTGGCCGCTATCACCAACACCCGCGAAGGAGGCTTTCCTTTTGTTGATTCTCTTCGCCTCTCACCCGAATGTCGCCAAGGCAACGGAACATCCGGCTCACCCGTCGTGCGCGCAGGAACTCGCGAAGTGATCGCGATTGCGAATAGCTATAATAAAAACGGTCGTGCCTGTGGGAATAACAATCCCTGCGAAGTGAATGGCGAAGAGGTCTCAGTACAGTTCACCGCACGCTATGCTCAGCAGATTGCGGCAGTAGTACTTTGCTTAACTGATTTCGCAGCAGAAGCTTGTCCGCTCACAAAACCTTAAAGCTTACTCACAATAAATTGATTCATCGAAACACCTTGAAGACTTGCTTCAATCGCAATCTTTCTGTGTTTTTCTGGAGGCATGCGAACGCGGAATTCACCGCTGAATTTATGAAGGCCAAATGGTTCAGGGAGTACTTCACCATCATCTGACATCCACTGAAGTGCAGTGAGAACAACTTTCTTAATTTCTTTAAAAGCAGCTTCCTGAGTCATCCCGTGAGCAGCTAATGATGGCAACTCAGCACATCGTGCGATGTGAATGTTATCCTCTTGATCATATTCAACGCTATAGGAGTAAATGTTTGCGTATTCATTCAGCTTTTTCATCTGCTTTCTCCTTCTTAGCCGTGATCTCTTTCAGTTTCTCTAGTGCTTCTTTGACCTGCTTCACTTGATATTTTTTTGCTTTAGGACCATCTTTTTGAATATTAATTATTGGATTGCCCTGCCATGGAGTCTTAAAAATATGATGGCTTCCGTTTATTCGCGGTTCACCAAAATAAGTTTTACAAATTTTTAGTAAATCTTTGAACGTTACATTCGTTTCGTTTTTCAGTATTTCGAATGCCTCATCCATGACTACATCATAATGGTATCACGGGTAGCACCATAGTTAGTATCGGTTCATCATTCCAATGACTTGAGGTCTTTCCCATGGCCCATCCTTACACGTAATATTAAACACTTAGTACAGTAGATGTGATAGGTGGCTACCCGTAATAAGTCATGGAGATAGAGGCTTTGCTGCTTATCTTTTTCTTTAATGAACGCGAAGGTCGGATTGGCATGTGCTGATGTGATTCATAAAACCTTAGTCGGTTTATCGTCAAGATGTGACGGAATAAACCACAGACGAAAGCTGTCATCTCTAAAGAGATACGGAAAGCCATCACGCCAGAAAACTTTCCCTTCCCACTTCACCTTCGTAAAATCCGCAGATGTGGCGATGGCATCAAACGCCCTGCTCGAGATGAACTTCGGCGTAAGCGTCACCGGGGCCTTGCCTGATGAGAAAGTCAGCACGCACTCTTCGTAAGCGCCCACCTGCGGCCAGCGGCCAAAAAATTTCACATTCGCATCCAGAGTGGCCGCTTCAAAGTGATCAGAGACGCGAGGAGAAAAATCTCTACGATAAGCATGGCGCGATTTAAGAAGCTTAAAGCATCCCCACACTCCAAAGCTGGTGGGGATCATCAGCAGCACATCAAAACCACCAAAGAAAATTTTAAAAAACAACGGCTCATCCGCGGTCAGGATATATCCCCCAACAAAAGCGAACGAGAATAGACCAGAAAGAAGCACCAAGAACATGGCCCCGATCGCCACACTCCCTAACCAAAGTTCAAGATAGAACTCTTTTCTCATAGGGTAAATTTCTTAAGAAAGTCTTTGAGTGCAGATTGATAGTCGCCTTGATCACAGACTACCGTACGAGCAAACTTTTTTGAAGGCTCCACAAACTGATCATGCATCGGCTTCACCTGACGCAAGAACTGAGCGCGCACACCTTCTGGAGTACGACCGCGTTCTTCGACGTCACGCTTAAGACGTCGCTCGTAGCGTAGGTCTTCAGGCGTATCAAAAAAGATCATCTCATCAAACAGCTCACGCACATAAGGCGGATGAAAAATCAAAATGCCGTCGACAATGATGATGCGACGAGGGGCCACATGCAACGTATCGGGACGACGAGAGTGAGTGGCGAAATCATAAATCGGCACAGCCGCCGCATGCCCTACTTTGAGTTCTTTCAAACGCTCAGCGAGCAAAGGAAAATCTAAACTGTCCGGATGATCAAAATTAACTGAGCCGCCATCATGATCAAATTTAGCGGATTGATCGATGTAGAAATTGTCTTGATAGACAATCGTGCTGAGTTCATCACCGAGTGCCTTGTGAAGAGCATCAGCGAAGAAGGTCTTTCCAGACCCTGAACCACCGGCAACACCGAGAATGAAAGTCTTAGTTATCATTTAGTTTGATACAAACGGTCACCCGCATCTCCAAGTCCTGGTACCAAGTAGCCTAGTTCATTCATATCTTTTTCAATATTCACAGTTGTGATCATCACATCCGGATGAAAGTGCTCTAAGCGCTCAAGAGCGTGCTGACTGACAAGCACCGACAAGACATGAATCTTACCGACGTTGTAGCTCTTCAAACGATCAATGGCTGCGACCATGGTGTCAGCGGTGGCAATCAAAGGATCACACAATAGAATCTGGCGGCCTTTCACATCGGCCGGCATCTTAAAATAGTACTCAACGGTTTGGTGAATGAATTTATCGCGGTAGATGCCGATGAAGCCAGCGCTTGCGACAGGAATCATGCTCAAAACGGCGTCGAGCAGTCCATTCCCCGCACGCATAACCGAAACAGCGACAGGTGGATTCTTCAAGCGCTCGACTTGCGCTTTCGCAATCGGCGTTTCGATGCCCACTGTCTCCATTTCTTTCCAGTCACGCATAACTTCATAAGCGAGAATTCTTCCGATCTCTTTCATGAGTTCACGGAACTCAGCCGAGTGGGTGTTCTTGTCACGCAGATAACCGAGTTTGTGGCGCAAAAGTGGATGATCAACAACATGTACGTTTTTCATATAGTCCTCGCTTAAAATACTGTTCCGTCACTCTGAATATTCAACGGAGGCCCGCCGCCTTCGCGCTTCTCAGCAGCGATTCTGCGTCCGGCCCACCATGTTCCGCCTTCCAAAACTTTGGCGAGGGGGAATTCAGAGGGAGATTTATTCAGTGCTTGTTGAACTCGGGCACCAATGACATCTAAGAAATAAACCGTCAGCGCGCGCCATTCGATGATGAGATCACTGTCAGGGGCCCAGGTCTTCACTGCATCGTTGGCGTTACGGAAGCTGATCAAACCGCTATCCAGTAGCAATCCACCATTGCGGTACTCAGCAAGACCGGTGAGTTCTTCAGCGCCAGTAATTTTGATGCCCGCTTCTTCGATGGGCTCAACCAGCGAGTACGTCATCCATTGCGAGAGTTTATGAAACGCAATCTGGCCGTACTGGGAATGGTTCCACAGATCACCAAGGTTAGTGCCTTCAAAAGTCTGACGTCCTGGCCAGATTGGACCTAAACCATCAAGCACGGCACGCAGAAGTGCCGTGGCTGGAATGGTCTTGCCGTATTTTGTGACGAGATAATCAATGATGTTGCCTGGGCGGCCATCTTTGAAAATCTCGGGGTTGTTTTCAATAGCTGCACCGAGGTTATTCAAGAGGCGCACGCGCCCCTCGACCCCCACCAATGGATTGGTGGCTGAAACCTGAAAGCTTTTCTCAATATCATGGGCCATGAGGTTTTTGAGACCATCCACATCACTCTTTAAGCTCTTGCGATCGCCGCAAAACGCACCTTGCATGAACATGTGAAAGCTCGCGACCCCGAGCCCTTCTGAACGGTTGTAGTCGCGGTGAGTTTCGATCTCATGAAACTTCCAGACTGCTCCGGCGCCTGCATCCAGAAGAACTGAAGGAATGACGAGATCGAGTTTGATCCGCGCTTTTTCCATAGGATCAAGCTCTTTGATCTTGGCTTCAAGCCAACGTGAACGGTCCTCACCCCCCGGGACGAAAATGCCCCCAGCGTGAGTGAAACGGAATCTTCAAGTCAGGATAGTTCTGACGAATGGTCGTCAGAACATAATCCACCGTGAAATCCAAACGCTCGGGATGCACACGAAAGTGAGTCTTTCCAGCAGTGGCTTCATCATGAATTTTTTTAGCTCCGTCGCGAATAATCTGCGGAGAGAGCAAATAATCGAGCTTACTCAATGTCCCGTCCTTTGACTTTCTCCAAGGCCTCGCCTTTTTTTACTTCATCTTTCGTGAAGTAACCGGCGGCTTTCTTGGCTTCCATTTCCACTTGCGCGTCTTTTGGAATCAAAGAATCAGGAATTGAGATACGGTTTACAACTTCAATACCACTTGAGGTAATCGCGTCGTGCTTCATATTGCTCATGGAGTGAAGGTTATGAATTTTTTTAATGCCGAAGAAATGCAAGATATCCGGCATGAACTCTTGGAAACGTGCATCTTCCACACCCGCCACACATTCTGTGCGCTTAAAGTAAGTGGCCGCTGAATCACCGCCCACTTGGCGTTTGCGAGCGTTGTACACGAGGAATTTTGTCACTTCACCGAGAGCGCGGCCTTCTTTGCGGTAGTAAGCAATAATACCCACGCCACCCTTCTGAGCCGTCTGAGCGGCATGCTCAATCCCGTACATCAAATACGGACGGCAGGTACAGATATCAGAACCAAACACGTCCGATCCGTTACACTCATCGTGCACGCGACAGGTAAGCTCCACTTCCGGCTTCGCCAAATCTTGCGCATTACCAAAGATATAAACCGTCGTAGAACCGATAGGTGGAAGCCACACTTTCAAATCCGGGCGTGTGATCAACTCGGGGTACATGCCGCCCGATTCCGTGAACAAGATGCGACGAAGTGAGCCTTCATCAATGTTCAAGCGCTTCGCCATGCCAGGCAAAAACCACACCGGCTCAATCGCCACTTTCGTGACTTTAATATCCATGTTGTCCAAAACAACTTTCCCGTCCGGCTTCATGCGACCGGCGCGGATGGCTTCGTGAATCTCCGGGATCTGCAAGTGAGCTTGTGTGACCGCAATCGAAGGACGAATGTCGTAGCCCTTCTCGAAGAGCTCCTGGAAGTTGTTTTGCGGATCAAGACCCCAAGGATCGATCGACACCATTTTCGTTTCATCAAACCACGACTCGTAAGGACCGATCTTCACAGGACTGAACGTGTTGTTCAGATCCGGACGATGGTTCGGTGCGTACTGTCCGCTGGCGATTGAGAGCGCGCGGAAAACCGCATACGACCCTGAGTGAGAGCCAATCGCGTTTCTGGCACGAGGGTTGGTTTGAGAGGCGACCACCGCTCCACGCTTCATAGGGTCTTTAGCACCCCACGTGAGCGGCAAACTCTCTGGGTATTTCAAACCTTGGTGAGTGGCGAGAACGATGTGCTCTGCGCGTTTATCTTGAATCTTGTCCATAAAATCCTCTTAAGACATCCAGTTGGAGTCGTTTTGTTTTTCCCATTTGCTGGTGATCTTCTTCACGTCGCTCCAGAAATCTAATGAGTGAGCGCCGGTGATGTCACCATGACCGAATTTAGATGCATTGATACCGCCGAAGGAGAACGGCTCACGAGGAACCGGCACACCGACGTTGACTCCGACCATGCCCGCACGTGCTTCACGAGTCACACGTTCAGCGAGCGCACCGTTTGAAGTAAATACACTGCACGCGTTGCCATACTCGCTCGTCGCTTGAATCGCCAGAGCTTCGGTGAGGTCTTTTACGTGCACAATAGAAATGATCGGACCGAAGAGTTCAATCTTGGCGGCTTCGCTACCCGGCTGTACTTGATCGAGTACTGTTGGAGCGAGCCAGTTGCCGCCTTCAAATTCAGCAGGAGCTTTCGCCTTACGACCGTCGACAAGAATACGAGCACCCGCAGCTTCCGCACGAGCGATCGCTCCATGTAAAAACTCTACTTGTGCTTTCGTAATGATCGCACCCATGTCTTTGCCGAGCTGCAAACTCGTTGCGCGCTCGGTGATCTTTTTAATGTGAGCAGAAACATCGCCCACAGCAAGAAGCACAGAGGCCGCCATACAACGCTGGCCCGCACATCCGGTGAACGAGTCTGAGATACCTACGCCTGAAAGTTCAGGATTCGCATCAGGCAACAAGATGATGTGGTTCTTAGCGCCGCCGAGGCAAAGCGCGCGTTTACCGAGCGCAGTCGCACGAGTGTAAACGAGCTTGGCAATTTTCGTTGAGCCGACAAAGCCAATGGCTTTTACCAGCGGATGATCAATAATGCCATTCACCGTGGCTTCCCCACCATGTAGTACTGTCAGCAGTCCATCCGGCAAACCCGCTTCTTTCAAAGCGTCGGCTATCTTGAGTGCCGTCAACGGAGTTTTATCTGAAGGCTTCCAGACATACGCGTTTCCAAGAGCAAGCGCGATGGGAATAGTCCACATCGGCACCATCGCTGGGAAATTGAACGGAGTGATGTTCGCCACTACACCGAGAGCTTCGCGGCGGTACTCACACATCACACCACGAGACACTTCGACTTTGCCACCGAGGTCAGCGTTTTGTAGTGAGAGCGCGTATTCAAGAACCTCAATCCCCTTCATCAAACCAGCTTTACCTTCATCGAAGGTTTTGCCGGACTCAGAAGATTTCACGTGGGCGATCATGTCGATGTCGCGCAAAAGAATATTACGAAAATTGAAGAGCACCTTAGCGCGCTCTTTCATCGGCGTGCGGGCCCAGTCTTTTTGGGCAGCATCCGCAGCCTGGATGGCCTCGTCGATTTGCTTCGCGTTTGGAACGCTGACTGAACCAATCGACTTCCCTGTGTACGGTGAATTCACCGCGACGGTGCCGTCGGTCCCTGGCGTCCAGCGCCCTGAAATAAAATTGTGCCCCTGAACAGGTTCAGGAATTTTTGTCTGCATAATGATCCTTCAAGCTCGTAAAATAAGGAAAGAAAACGCTATTACAGGTGGGAGTGATTGAACATGCCGCACAGCTAAAAATTATCCAAAAAAAGACGTTTTCCCTAACAAAACTGACTTTTTCCTGCGACTCACTAAGCCGTCTTTAAAAAAACTGCTACTATGGCGTCCATGGAATCAAACCTTACTCCTATTCCCGTCGTACACCTCTTGAAACACCCCGATCTGTTTCAAGGTGTAGAAATCCATGTTCGGATCGCAGAAAAGTTCGTCAAACTCAACTTCGCCAAAGACTCGTTCACGCTCATTTTGGAAAAACTCAAAGCCAAAGGAGTGGTCCACGTCTACCTCCAAGAGGAAGACTTCTCACGCGTGATTGCACATTTCCAAAACACCCTCACAAGTAAATCATTTTACGATGCATCGACTACTGATGAGCAAAAAGTCGAGGTCTCTGAAACCGCAATGACACTCGCCAGAGATTTCATTAAGACCTACGGATTGAACAAAGAAGTTATTGAGGTCATGAGAGCGGCCAACGGAAAGATTCAAGAACTCCTTAACAGCTCACCCGGGCTTCATGCTTTTGTGAAACGTTTTAAGAATAATTGCAGCGAAGAGTTTCTCAAGATCAACGTCACTAATTTCCTCGCGGGCATGCTGATCGATCAGTTTCCTTGGAAAACACCTCTTATCGTGCAAAAAACCATGCTTGCTGGAATGATGTGCGACATCACGCTCTCAGCCGGGGATTTTGAGGCCATCAAGAAATTTGAAAATGAAGGCACTCCCTTAGATGAAACGATTCGCAAGCATCCTCTGACGGTCTCAGAAATCCTCTCACGCAAGCGTGACTTGATC
>JAKFUR010000068.1 GCA_021732585.1 Bacteriovoracaceae bacterium | reverse complement strand
GCGCTCACAACGATAAGAACTGCATCAACATTGGAAGCGATAATTTTTTTGGTGTGCTCGCGCGGAATGTTTCTAAATATAGTGCTGGTGCGCTCTTCGGCGTGAGTGATGGTCCATTGTGATTCACCATCGGGCTCGAGGGTGACATTGTCACCCACGACAAGACTGTGGTCGTTCTTAAGCAGCATCGCCAAGGCGGTGGCTGAAACGATATCGCCCTCCGCCGTAAGGCAGTCAAAAATGCGTTTGTTAGAACTAAAAATGCGTGCTTTTACAGACATGGAAGCTGCTTGTACCACTTCAGACTGACTTTGACATTGACGAGATGGGGGGTACAAATTATTGTGATTTCAAGGCGATGCACCCTTAGCTCAGCTGGATAGAGCAACCGCTTTCTAAGCGGTCGGTCAGAGGTTCGAATCCTCTAGGGTGCGCCACTTTCTTGAAAACCATCCATCTTCGTCGTTATCCCTCAATCGCTTTTCGGTCACGTACATTTATGTACGCTCCCACAAGCTCAGTCGGGATGCCTAGAATCTGAATGGTTTTGAAGAAAGCGGTTTCTGGCAAGAAATCAGCATATAAACAATTCAAATACCTTCTCAGATTCCACTCAGAATCGGATACTCCGGCGATTCTTATCCTCTTACAGTAGGTTCTTATGCGTACTCTCTTGGCCGTTGCCTTAGGCTTCTGTTTTTCGGCCCATGCCTTGATCATTGATCGAGTCGAAATGAATCTACGTGATCCAGATCAAAAAGTAGCGAATCAAGCCGTGAGCAGCTTCGAAGCGGCGATGGGATATCGTCTGGATGTTCCGGCCATTATGGTGAATGGTCGTCGTGGCGTTGATGCAAACTTGCAGGAAGTGGTGACGAGGCTCAACTCGACGACAGCTTATGCGATGACCAGAAGCACCACCGTAGATGCAGCTTCGCAGAAGTGGACTCTGAACGACGCCTCGAGAATAGAAAAATGCTTAATCCTGATGGCGACGAATGGTTACCTGTCTGCAGGGATCACCAGGAAATCAATTATTGCTCACGAAGTCTTCCACTGTTTTCAATATCAGCTCGCAGGTAGTTACAATTCGTTAGTCGCCAAGCCACTCTGGCTCTATGAGGGCAGTGCTATGTTCGCTGGTGAGGATTACGTTAATGAGTCGACGCCTACGATGGGTGAAGGTTCATTAACTAATTACGTGAGCGACCCGAAGTCGCTTTTTGCCAGGTCGTACGATGCTTACCCGTTTTATCTGCACCTTCAGAAGGAAGGTGTGAACGTTTACAAATTGATAAAAAGTCTGCACGAAGCCTTCAATGCAACTAGCGTAGAGTTGTGGCAGATCATTGTGAACACTGTGCCTCACGATGCTTTGATTACGTGGGCTTCAAGTTTTGCACGTCGACCTGAATGGGGACAGGACTGGGACCTCAAGGTAACGACCTTCATGCCAGACCCTAATGCGAAGCTGACATACGTCACCAGTGGAACAAGCAATCTTCCTCTCCAGCTTCAAGGCGAGATGGGTTTGCCAAGACACGACAATATTCGCTTGGAAGAAAACCAAGTCACCAAAATTTCAATCCCTAAGGGCGTTGGATCGATTCACTACTTCCCGGCCGGTGAACCTTATGGCCGCACGATTCGTCTGCAAGAGGGCGAGAGCATTCAATTCTGCATGGGTGATAACTGCGATTGTGCTGGAGCTGAGACTGGTATTCGCACACTCAAGGTTGTTGTCGACTCAGTCTTTGTTGCATCTGTGAGTACGAGAGATCATCACTCAGTTGTCATTGAAGAAGGGTCTCTATTTTGCTGCGGGAACGCAGGTTTCTTTGACCCAAGAATGGTCGGTACCTGGAGCACAGACGTGAACAAGCTTCTGAGCGTCTGGGCGGCATGGCCTGGCGTTCCGGGCACGAGAGTCAATACGGGCACGGGGACTGTTGAGTTCAAGATTTCACCGCAAGGTAATTTCGTAAAGACTTATCGTAAAGTGCGTTTGAGTTCAGTCATCACCAATGGCCGTGACGTGGGTAACGCCAGCCTCGAGTTTCAGCACGAGGTCACGGGTTGTATCACGACGGAAGCGATGAATGCTGATAAAGGCTGGATCTACATGAGTAACATTTTCGACCAGATCGAGTGGGTCTCCCAGAAGCAACTTAAGCCCACACACCCTGTAGAAACCTCGCGCGGGCGCGCTGACTGGTTCCAGTACAGTGTCTGCGTCGCAGGCCCGAGTGGCTGTACCGGAACCTACTACTTTGATGGTGATAAATTGCGCTTCAACGGTGGCACCGGTGTTGGCATGTATGATGATTTGGTCAAAATAGCGGACTGAACTTAGGGGGATCGACTTTCTTCTTTGCGCATAGGCATGGAGTCTATGAGTTCGATGATGGTCTTCACCTCAAAGTCTCGATCGCCCTGCCACTTTTTCCCCCCGTCTTTGCCATAGAGATCGATCTCTAGAGATTCGCCTGTTCTATTTTCAACAATCACAACGTTTCTTTCATACAGCGCGCTGGCATGTTTTTTGAGCTTCTCTCGAGCGGCGAGAATGTTGCCTTGGTTGCTTGAGCGCAAAACGATGACCCGAGATTTCCATTTGTAGGGTGCTAAGTCCGGCGAGGCACTGGCAAGTAAAGGCATCAAAGCGAGCAGTATAAGTTTAAGCATGTGTTTATGATGGCGCAGAAAACGAGCTCACCGCCAGGCTTTTTTGCCAACGTTCGATGGCCTGTCTGGCCTAAAATCAAGCACTTCGCTTGATCACTTGAGTGGCCAGCGCTTCGGTTTGATAATGGCTCATCCCACCCACAGGAGAAGGACATGAAAGCTCTCGCTTTAGTACTTTGTCTCGGTTCACTTTCTACACTCGCAATCGCGGAAGAGATGTCTGACACCCACAAACGTCAGCGTGGTCTTCGCCACGAAGAGAATCGTAAGTGGTCACTGGCGAAAGAAGATTGCTACTCGAAGTATCCGCAAAGCTACAAAGCCTCGCACTCCGATTATGACAAAAAGTTTAAATGCCTTGAGGATATCGAGGATGCTCGTCAGGCCTTTGAGAATAAGATGAAAGCGGAGATCTGTGAGCGCTATAATGTGAGCTGTAAGCGCTCACCGGCTTCAGAAGTAGAGTAAAAAAAAGGGGAGGCTTGCGCCTCCCCTGAGTTCTTCTAAATTACTGCTTCCAAGGGTTGAAGGCAGTCTCAACACCTCTCAAGTTCGGCTTCAACTCTGGCATGTGACGAATAATAACCTTCGCCATCCAGCCTTTGTTATCGATCCAATCGAGGCCACCCTTCGTGTAGTACTCGCGCTTGTAGTTGTCTGTGAAGAAACGGTCGGCCATAAGACGACGAGAAGCCATCAAAATGAAAATTTGGAATTGAGTTTCACCGAAACCGAAATTCTTTGGACGAACTTCTTCAGCTGATGTGCCGACGAGAAGGTCGATCATTTCGACGTTATCTTTGCCATCTTCATCAACGCCGTAAACTTTTGTGAGTTTCGCGACGATTTCTTTCTGGCGCGTATTCTTCACTTCGCTGTCTTCAAAGAAGTCAGCGTAGCTGCTGATAGGCTTAAGACCGATGGCGCGGCGGAATTGGTTGTAGCGAGGAACACCACGTTCACGGTCGCGCACGATGTCGACCATCGCGAGATCCATGGTGCCGTGACCAGGAATGGTGAGTTCTTGCATGAACTTCGGGAAGTTGTTTAAGACAAGCTGACCCGGGTTCTGGGTACCGAATGAGTAGAAGAGGTCTTTCATGTCATGGTTCGCCATGAACGGGTAGCTCTTGTCGTTACGAGTCTCAGAGAATGGGATCGCCTTAACGTCAGACTTAGCGCCGCCCAATTTCTTGATGTTGATAGTCTCAGGCAAGAGCGAGTGGAGGCGGTAAACAGAAGTGAACTCTTCTGAGATGCTGTAAGGCACGCCGTAGTTGTTGGCTTTGTCGCCGACAATACCGCCGATCAAGTAACCAGAGTTGATACCTTCGAACCAGTTGGTGTTGCCGAGGCCTGGAATGTGCTTAAGGAAGCGTGACCAGGTCTGTGGGTTCGCAAGGCCGTACCAGTTCGTGAACATCGCCTTCTTCAAGACTTTGTTTGCGAGGATGGCCGGAGTCCATTCAACAGTGTGAATCTTCGCCATCACTGCTGCGTTGATTAAGCGAGCGGTTTGGAATACTTGCTCGTCGAGTTCTTTGTCGTTGAGCTTCTTAACTTCTTTGCCATTTCTCCAAACCCAGAGTTTTGTCTGAGGGTCTTGCTTCACATACTTCTTCACAAGCATGTCCGCGATGGCGTTGTGCTCTAAAACGAAGAGATGGTGAAGCATGCTGAGGCCAACCCACCAGTTCTCGCGGAAGCCAGTCACTTCGTAGCCGTGATTTTGGCGGTTGTTCGCTGGATTAAGAGCGTTGTTCTTCGGTAGAAGTTCGCGGCCGTTTTCCATTACTGTCGCCATCTTTCCTTTTGAGAAAGAGCGGACTGCATTTTGTTCATCTTGGTTTGAGCCGTAGATTTGAGAGCCGTCCCACCAGTGGGTCACGTCATTGAGAGTCGTTTTACCGAACTCTTTTTTGTACTGACCAGATTCGACTTTATTTTCTTTCGTGCGGTCGATTTCGTAATCTTTGCCTTTGTGGCTCACGATATGGGGATTTTTGGTTTCGTTCGGTCCGTGAGTCAACCAGTCGTGGTTCATGAATTGAATCCAGCTCGCTGCCAACATGTTTAAGAAAGGCACCGGCTTGAACTCATCGCGCGTGAAAAGCTCGTCAGAGACGAGTTTGGGATTCGGCGACATGAGCTTGTCTTGGGCATCTTGATCGATGAATTCTGGGCCCACGTTACGGCTGAAGGCCACACCAGCGGCACCGACATGCGGATTCTCAAGATCGTTACACGTACCGTCGGCACTACGGAATTTCGTGTTGATCTTGGCACAATCAACGGCCTTGTGGCCTGAGTAGTCGATGTGCGGATCATGGAGGTTGTTCTCAAGCAACTCTTCGCGGATGCGTCTCAAGACCACGAGACCTCCGACAGTTCCTTTTTTCGACCAGGTCGTCCAAGGATTTTCTCCACCCGGATCTGCGGTCGGAACGCGAGCCGTTTCTTTCGAAGTGGCCTTGGGTGTGGAAGGGTTTTGTGCGCACGAGGCGACAAGTTGGCCAAGGATAATGGCCGTGAGAGGTAACATCAATTTCATGTAAATTCCTTTTACATTAGTAAACAGCTCGAGATGATCCTATTATAGCGAAAAAACCTTTGCACCCACGGCACTTTTGCCCTCCCAAGGTCCTTCCGGGCCAAATAATTCCTGGAGGTACCTGAACGCCGCAGTCGGGATTGGGCGGGATTTTACCTGGTTCTGTTTCCTGGGGTATTGTTGTTCAATTAATTTATCTTTGTTCTCGGTTTTAGGCTCTGGAGGCCAGTTTGAAGAAAAAAATAGGTTTTGGTGTTTTGTTACTCGCAAGCGCCCTGTCGATTTATTTCGTCGTGGCCAGCGATTCTGAAACTGAACAACCACGTTCGCCTGCGTCTATTCCAGAAAATTACGAATCACTCAAAGCCCATGAGAAGCAAGATATCCTATGGGATGAAGTGCGTGCGACAGCGTACAAAGAGCTTCCTGAGTATAAAAAATTTGGCGTTATGCAGTTGCTCTCCATGAGTCGTCAGGAAATCGCCAAGAAAGAAAACCTTTATTCGGATTTTGCGCCGAAAGGTTGGAAGAAGTATCTTCATCGTCGCGGAGCAATCGCGAAAGTAAAAATCGTTCCGCGTGAAGGGCAGAAGTTTACCGGGATTTTTCAAGGCGCCGACCATGCTTTCTTGCGTCTTTCTTTAACTTATAAAGTAACCGGTAGTCGTCCCGTGGCCCCTGGTCTTGCGTTGAAAGTTCTGCGTGACGGTGTTTATAGTGCGAACATTTCGGCGCTGGTGTCTTTAAATGGTCAAGATAAGGATCACAACTTCTTCCAGCACCCGATGTCGAACATCGTGCCGAAAGGGAATGGACTGGGTCAGTCTCTGGTGCATAAGATTTTCCGCAAAGTCTCAAAGTATCCTGAAGAACTTGTGGCCAGTGATATGGCAGCCATTAACTCACAGGGCGAAAAGATTAAGGATGTGGTTGCTCCACGTCAGCTATTCTTCATCCCATCGACAGGGCTGACTTTTGCTCATGATGCCCACGATGTTCGCGATGACTTTGTGAGTATTCCAGAAGGCACCACGGTCTATCAAATCCATGTGGCCCCAGAAAAATACCAGAGCTTTGATTACGAGAAATACAGTTCAGAAGATGTCGCGGCTTTCGTGAAAGAATCGACGCATGTTGCAGATATTGTGACGACTTCGGAGTTCATTGCCTCAGGATTTGGCGATGATGGCATGTTCTTTAGGCACCAGCTTCGTCCGTAATTGTGGAGCACGCTGAGAAAATACTTTTTCTTCTTTCTCAGCGCGGACCGGGCAAAACTATTTGCCCCAGTGAAGTCCTTCCAGCCGAGCTCAAAAAAGATAAAGAGATGATGGAGTCAGTCCGTGAAGTCGCTAGAGAGTTAGTGGCGAAGGGTTTGATCGAAATCACCCAGGGCGGAGAAGTCGTGGACCCACAGAACATTCGTGGGCCCATTCGTTTACGACTAAAGTAAATTTTCTAGAGCAGCTTTAGTGAATGGCTGGAGCTCACCACCATCACGAACTTTCTGCACCCATTGTGGATCCTGCAAGAGAGCGCGGCCCACGGCCACTAGATCAAAATCACCACGATCAAGACGGCGCATAAGTTCATCTAACGGTGCCGTCGCAGAACTATCGCCACGGAACGCTCCAAAGAAATCTCCGTCTAGACCTACTGAACCCACAGTGATGGTAGGAACTCCGGTAATCTTTTTTGCCCAACCGGCAAAGTTAAGATCAGAGCCTTCAAACTCCGCTTCCCAGAAGCGGCGTTGAGAGCAATGCAAGATATCAACCCCTGCATCAACGAGTGGACGCAACCACGCTTCCATCTCTTTTGGATTTTGCGCAATTTTCGCGTTGTAGTCTTGTTGCTTCCATTGAGAAAGGCGAATGATCACTGGGAAATCTGCACCGACGGCCGCACGCACTGCTTTGATCACATCCACTGCAAAACGATTGCCGCTTGCGTACTGATCTGTACGAGTATTCATCCCTGGCCAGAAGAATTGATCAATCAAATAGCCATGAGCACCGTGCAGCTCAACCGTATCAAAACCTAATTTCTTCGCATCAAGTGCCGCTGCTGCGTAGGCTTCGATACTGGCATGAATGTCTTTTTCACTCATACTGGCAGGACCTTCTAGCGGAGTTGAAGGCAACCAACCCGAGGTGTGAGGTTTCACTGCGCCCATGTGCCAGATCTGCGGCGCCATCTTGCCGCCGAGCTGATGGACTTTGTTAATCACGTTCTTCCAACCGGCAAGAGACTGCTCACCATAGAAGTGAGGGATGTTAGGATCGTTCGAAGAGGACGGACGATTGATGACAGTGCCTTCAGAGAGAATTAAACCCACATCACCTGCAGCACGACGGCCATAATAATCGGCCACGTTCTGTCCGGGAATCCCATTCGGAGAGAATGAGCGAGTCATGGGGGCCATGACGATGCGGTTCTTAAGATGAAGACCTTTATAGTTAAAAGGCTTGAAGAGATTTTGTGTGTTCATAGACGAGTCCTTTCAAAGAGAGTTTCCAAAACGAATATTGACACGGATTTCTCCGATAATCCCTCGGCGCGCATCTTGTCTAGTAAGTGTTGTAGCTCAAGGGGAGTAGCGGTGCGTGTTTTAAGAATCACATCATCTTCTCCTGCCACCGAGTGACACTCTTCAATCTCCTTAAATTTCTTTAAGAACTTTCCCACTTCGCCGCAGCTGAGTTTTCCAGTACGCATGCGCACAAAAGCAGTCACAGGCAATCCGACTTTTTGAAAATCAATGTTCACGCTGTAGTTTTTTATCACGCCGAGCTTTTCCATTTTCTTCACGCGTGCGTGGACGGCCGGTGCTGTAATGTGAACTTCTTTGCCGAGTTCTGTAAAAGGCATCTTAGCGTCTAGCGACAGTAGCTTAATAATCTTCAGGTCAGTCTCATCAAGAGAGACGGTTCCTGAGCTTTCGTTGAATGCCATTCGTTTCTTCTCCCGAACAAGATCTTGGGTTGATTAATATCATTCAGGGTTTATTGTATAAGCATGAATAATGTTAAGCAAAACCACATTTTATTGAATATTAATGAATTAAAGAGCTTAGAGCTCCAGGGCAGAATCTCGCTGAGAATTCAGCAGGGTCAGGTCTGGATCACGGCTAAGAATGATCCTAAGGACTATGTCGTGAAGGCCGGGGACTGCATCGAGTTTCTCGCCGGACAAAGCGACATCCTTTTACAAAGCCTCGCAGACGAGACAGAGATAGAGGTTAAATTGTGCGCGTAAATCGCCTCGCGATCCTGTGTTTTCTGATTGTCTATATTATTTGGGGATCGACCTACCTCGCCATTCGATATGCCATCGAAACATTGCCTGCTTTAGGCATGTCGTCGGCGCGGTTCTTTTTGGCAGCGGGTATCATGGGCGCACTTGCGCTTTGGAAAAACGAAGCGCCACTCTCACCGGCTGAACGTCGGACTTCAATCATGAGTGGTTTGCTGCTGATCCTCGCTAATGGAGTCGTGTGCGTTGTTGAGTACTGGGTTCCCTCGGGAATCGTCGCCGTCATGATTGGTGCCATGCCGATCTGGATGATGATGGTGGGGTGGCTACAGTTTGGTCAGGCCAGACCTACACTTATTCGAATGATCGGTGCGATTATCGGTTTAAGTGGTGTCGCGCTGATCGCCAGCAGTGATGCTGTTCCAGCGGTCACAGGTTACGGGCGCTTTGGAGTTGTGATGCTATTCGGTTCGAGCATCATGTGGGCCTTTGGTACCTTGATCCAGAGACGAACAACCGGGATCAAAAGTGTGTTTCGCTATTCTGCTTTGCAGATGGGTTCCGGTGCAGCCGTTACAGCGGTGTTCAGTCTTGCCGTCGAGAAGCCTTGGGCCATTGATTGGCAGGGGATTCACACTGCGTCCCTCTGGGCGTTCTTCTATCTGGTGATTTTTGGCTCTGTGATCGCTTTCACTGCTTATGCATGGCTAAGCCGCAATGTGGCCCCTCACTTAGTGAGCACCTACGCTTTAGTCAATCCTGTCATTGCTGTGATTTTAGGTTCGGTGTTTTTTCAAGAAGCGGTGACACCCATTTTTTTAGGTGCGAGCGTGTTAGTGCTTGTGGGGCTTTCAATGCTAGTGCTGGATTGGGAAAAAATTATTCGCAGATCAAAACATCTGTTATTAGACGCCCGTTCGAGAGGCCAGAGCTAGCGATTCGAAGCAAACCGCCGTTCTTCGATGCAAGAGTATTCAGATTGCTCACGATCTGTCTGTTTACACTGACAATCGTGTTGATGACGAGGATGTTTTGGCGGCAGCTGGCGCTGGTTTGAGTCAGGGTATGGCCGTGGGTTTGACTGTATGTCCGGCCATCGGCTAGATAGAACATTTCTTCGCGCTCCTGAGTTTCTTGATTGATGGCATTCAGGCGATAAAGCGAAGAGCGATTCTGGATGGCCTGTGTGATGCTTACATCTTCGAGACCTGTTTGTTGACCAGTAGAAGATCGACACTGAAAATAGTAGCCCGAAATATTTGGGCAAGCCCATGTCGTCGTGGCTAAGGCCAGCAGGCAAAAGAAAAAAGTAGTCTTCATTACTTATATTTTAGTTTTCTTTGCACGATTTGTCGGCGGAATTTTTTGTACTCCACGGCCGAAGCCGGGCGTAGGTGTTCACGTTGGATGAAAAGCGGTTTTCCCTTCGTGCTGTAGACGATCTTTCGCGCACGGATCTCGCCGTCTTCTTTTAACGCCAAACCTTTGACGATCGCCTTATCCTTCATACGAATGTTGATGGTCCATTCTTCCCAATGCCACGGAGTGCCAGTGAAGCGAACAGTCCCTTGGAAGCTTTTGAGGTTGTCTTGCACGTTGTACACGCCAAACTCTGTTGTGGCGGTGTAGTTGGTCACAATTTCACGGGCAGCAGCTTTCGGGGTGCGACCTGGAAGCACGTACTCTTCCATAATGAGACCCGCATCGGGATCTTTGGTGATCCGTGCCACCATGGGCATTTTGCCAAAGGGCTTCTTGCCGCCAGGAATGGTCAGTGTGATGTCACCAATGTAGTGCTCAACTTTGGCACTAGGAATATGAGCGCAGGCACTGAAAAGGAAAAGCAGCAAAAGCTTCATGAGGCCTGGGCCTTGTAAATGGCGGCCACAGGATATTCACCATCCAATTCTTCTAAGGAAAGATACAAAGTCACCAGCATCACTCCGAGAAGCAGAAAATCCGTCGTGAGATGAACTTTCTTTTCGAGCAAAAAGGTAAACACAGCTTGGAAAGATTGTTGAAAAGTGGCCAAGCGAAATTTCATGGGAGCGTCCAGTGCTTGACCGAAGTGAGCGCGAAAAAGGGTGGCCATGCGCTGACGATCTTCCAGTGGCCACTCAGCTTGAATGAGTCCGCTCTTTTCTAAACCACGCTCAAAGCGTGTGTTGTCTTGGCCGTAGAAGCCGGCGTAAAGATCGCCAAGGCCTTCCACAAAACCGGGAGAAAATTCTCCCCACAGCGAGTTGGGATTCCACACCACTTGATTGTTGGCGATGCCAAATCCACTTAAGCGTAGATCTAAGAACATGGGGCCAGGGCGCGTGAGTTGTTTGAAGTACACCGCGAGAATTTTTTCTCCCAGCATCTGGCGTGACTCAGGTGTCGCGGGCAGTGTGGGGGCAAAATCTACAAAACTCACCGCGAGTGGTAGGTGTGGGGTGATATCTTGGCGTGCGTTATCGGCTCCTTCGCGAGTCAACAATCGCTTAGACAAGAGTGCTGCATCTTTCATGAGCGCATTCCACGACACCACCTCGAATATAATGGTGGGAACATGCTTGAGAAGATCTTTAAAAGCGCTCGGGAGCCATGACATGAAGGACATGACCCTATTATCCTAAGGAAATGACAATTCTCCAAGGAAAGACATTAATAGCTGGGGCTTCGGGGTTTATTGGGCAAGCGTTGCTCAAAAAACTTCAATCTGACCCGCAACTTTCGATAGTGGCCCTATCACGTCAACAACCTTCTGTGGGACATGAACGCCTCGAGTGGCGCCAAGCTGATATTTTTTCTTTGAAAGATATAGCACTTGCGATGGAGGGCTGTGATCAAGTGGTGTATTTGGTGCACTCGATGTTGCCATCCGCCTCTTTGGTGCAAGGCACGTTCTATGATTTGGACTTGATTCTCGCTGATAATTTTGCTCGTGCGGCTCGACAAGTCGGCGTGAAACACGTGGTGTACTTGGGCGGTTTGTTGCCTAAAGACCAGGACAAGCTTTCTTGGCATCTCAAAAGTCGTTTAGAGGTGGAGCAATGTTTGTCCCTGGCAGCTCCGCGCGTGACGGTGTTGCGTGCGGGGATGGTGATCGGTCAAGGCGGATCGTCGTTTGCGATCTTGCGTCGACTCGTCCAGCGCTTGCCGATGATGCTTTGTCCGAGCTGGACGAGCACACTTTCACAGCCGATCGATCTTGATGATTTACTGAAAGTCCTTCAATGCTGTCTTACCGACGAAAGTGTCCAAGGAAAAACGTGGGATGTAGGCGGACCGAAGGTCATGACCTACCAAGAAATGATGGCGGCGATGGCGAGATCCCTCGGCAAGAGACCGATGATGATTTCAGTCGGAGCCTTTAGTCTTAACATGTCACGTTTTTGGGTCACCTTTGTGACCGGTGCACCCAAGGCTTTGGTTTATCCGTTAGTGCTAAGTCTTCGCTACGCCATGCTCGTGCGAGAGAAAGCACGCTTCCCTCGTACAGAGCTCATGCAGACACCGTTCGAAGACTCCTTGAAACACTGGGTGAGTAAAGTGGAAGGCGATGTGCACGCGTTTCACACGCCCGTGGTTCTGAGAGAACCCAAGCATGTGCGCTCGGTGCAACGTTTGGTATTACCGACAGGTAAAGATGCGGCCTGGGTCGCCGATGAATACTTCCGCTGGCTGCCGCGGTTTTTCTCTTTCATCATCCGCACGCAAGTCGAAGGCACCGTCTGTCGCTTCTATTTCGTGACACCCAAACTCACTCTTTTACTCTTAGATAAATCAGTGGAGCGCAGTGCTCCTGATCGTCAGTTGCTTTATATTCGTGGCGGCTTGCTGGCACGTGAGCAGGGACGTGGTCGTCTCGAGTTTCGCGAGGTGTTGGAGCGTCGCCACGTGCTAGCGGCCATTCACGACTTTAGGCCAGCGTTACCGTGGATGATTTACAAATGGACGCAGGCGGTGGTTCACTTGATCGTCATGAACGCCTTCGGACGCCATCTCCAATCAATAAAGGAAAGTTAGCATGGCCCATATTGCTATTCTGGGAGCTACAGGTTTTGTCGGAACAGCGCTCACGTTGCGCTTGCTGGATATGGGTCACAGTGTGACTGCGCTTTCTCGCGCACCAGAGAAATGGCCTTTGCAGCATAAAAACCTGAAGGTCTTTCGCGGTGACATCGCCACGACACTTCATCTTTCAGAAATTCTCGACGGGGCCGACTGTGCTTATTATCTCGTACATGGTCTGGCCGAAGAAGAGGAAGACTTTGAATTTCTCGAGGCCAAAGGTGCGACGCAGTTTGCTCACGCGGCTCAAAAAGCCAAACTGCGCAAAGTGATTTATCTCGGAGGTCTTGGGCCTGATGAAGATCTCTCAGCTCACTTACGTAGCAGACATCTAGTCGGAGAAATCCTGGGACTTATTCCAGGAGCATCCATTGAATTCCGAGCGTCCATAGTTCTAGGAGCTCAGTCGACGAGCTTCGAGATGATCAAGGCACTTTCGCAACGTCTACCGGTGCGACCTTTTGCTCCGTGGTTGGAGACGCCTTGTCAGCCGATTGCCATGGATGATTTGCTGGCCTACCTAATCGCAGCACTTGATGTGCAAGTGATCGGCCATACCGTGGTTGAAGTGGGAGCTCCGGAAGTTGTACCGTATGGTGATCTGTTAGATATCGTTTATAAGATTGAAGACATGAGTCGCCCGAAGTTTTTGTTACCGGCGATGGATCAGCGAGTAATGCTGCCGCTCATCGACCTCGTGCTGCCGGAGTTCGCGAACGTCGGCAAAAAACTTTTCTTGTCGCTCTCGCACCCCACCGTCGTGACGGACACCAAAGCCGAAGAGCTCTTTCCCGACATTCGTCCACGTTCATTGGAAGTGGCGATGCGCGAGGCGCTCTTGCAATCCCAGACGACCTACCCGGCCGTGTGGGAAGGGGACTTCTGGAAAGAAGTCGGCGAACACACCATGCTGCAAACACGCCAAGGTCAAACCCAGCTCTTAGAAAAAATTAAAACCTTCACAGCGCCTTATCAGGAAAAAATCCTGAGTCGCCTGCCTCGTCGGAAAAAAAATGAAATCTGATTCGCGCTCTATCGGTCTCTTTGACTCAGGCCTCGGCGGCCTCACCGTTTTGAAAAGTCTGGCGCAGGCTTTTCCCGAAGAATCATTTCTCTATGTCGGTGACGTCGCTCGTCTGCCATACGGCAATAAATCACCAGAAACTATTCGCAAGTACGGCGAGCAGATTCTGCATTTCCTCAAACAGCGTGATGTGAAAATGCTCATCATTGCCTGTAACACGGCCTCGACTGTGTTTCTAAAAGAAACAGCGTTTGCCGGCCTACCGTTGTTTAACGTGATTGGCCCGGGTGCCTCTGCCGCTCTCAATGCGACGAAGTCGAATAAGGTCGGAGTGATCGGAACCAGCACAACGGTGCAAGGGCATGCCTACGAAAAAACGCTGAAAGCTTTGCGCTCGGATGTGAACGTGTATGAACAGGCCTGTCCGCTCTTCGTGCCTCTGGCGGAAGAAGGGATGGTGAATGATGAAGTCACTCAGCTCATGGCGAAGAGATATTTGGCTCCTCTTATGAGTGCGGGGATCGATACGTTAGTGTTGGGCTGTACTCACTATCCCATGCTCAAGGCGGATATCGCCCAAGTCACGGGTGCTGGTGTGACGTTGATCGAATCCGGTGATGTATTGGCGAAAATCATGCAGGCGCATTTTGCCACTCATGGTGGTGCAGCTCCCGTCGGAAACAAGTCGACGCTGCAGATTTGCACCACGGATGTCACATCACACTTTGCGCGTCTGGCACAGACTCTCATGCAGCCAAGAACATTTGGTGAATTAGAACGGATTGTTCTCTAGATCTTATCTTCCCACGAGAAGCGCGGCTTCACGTCATCACCTTCCATCGTCTGTTTCCAGCGACGGACAGAATGAATTTTCTTCCACAGCGGATGGCCAGGGCCAAATTCATCACGTGCCACGCGCTTGCTGCGAGGAGAGGCGTGGATCATGGTCTTAGGATCAATCATGAAGGCGACGTGAGAGACACCACGGCGATAGGTATTGCGAAAAAATACCAAGTCGCCCGAACGCAAATCCTCACGGGGTACTTCAGCAAAGCGCGGATCTGTCGCTTGCTCACGAGATGAGCGCGGCAACTCGACACCAATGAGTGAAAAAACTTTTTGAATGAAGGATGAACAGTCTTCAGAACTCGGACGACGAGCACCGAATGAATAGGGCGAGCCCTCGAACATACTGGCGTAATTCACCAAGCGCTCTTGGTCTTCTGGCCAAAGCACGGGGACATCGTGGTCCGTGTGCGGGCCCACAGCAAAAACATTCCAGCTCACGAGAGTGAGAAGAAGAAAAGCTGCGCTATTTTTTCTGAACACTACCATTACCTAAATCAACCTTGATTTCGATTCCATCTTCACTGGAAAGCGAGTTGAAGGACGGATCGACCAAACCTTGCCCGACCTTGAGATCGAAACGATAGGAATTCTCAGAATCTGGGGCGATGACAATAATTCCATTACCTAGCTGCACGAAGGTGTCATTGGTCGGTGCGATTATATCAACCTTTCCCGCATCGCCACTAATGGTGTGCTTGAGGCGCGTGGGGACTTTCACTTCACAGTCGGTGCCACCCACAGATTTAAGATTCATGATGATGGCCTCTTTTTCCTGACGGATAAAACCTTCACCGGGTTCTGCTGACACTTTGCAATTCCACACGAGACGAGGGTCTGGTGTGTAGGTAATTTCAATTTGCCCGCGATCAAACTCAATCAATACATCCTCAACACCATCGGCTGGAATTTCATAGGTGCCTTCGAACACGTTTTTGAATTGCGAGTCAGAGAATTCGTACTGATCACCGAATTTCACTTGGCCCAACTGGCCATCGATGTCGATCAATCCGCCGAGCACTTGCACGCGGTCTTCTTTGAACGAGAAGATGGGGGTGAACTTCCACCACAAAAATCCAAGCAATAATACAAAAGCGATCACCCCTGCAGCGGTGGTCAAAACCACGGCGCGTTTGATTCCTGGGTCGGAACCGTACTGCAGAGGAATCTTTTGTTTGAGGCGAATGAAATTAGCCGCTCCACGAGGGCCACCGAGGGCCATTTTTAGGCGAGTGAAATCAACGCCTGGCATTGCCTGGACGTAAGCGCGCAGCTGAACCCGCCACTCTTCCATGGCCGTCTCGCGTTCTTGCAATGGGAGATCCGACAGGAATTCTTCTGTCTTCAGAAGGAAATCCTGAATGTCCTGCTCGGTTATTCCGTTCATCACATGTCCTCGTAAAGACGCCAGTATAGCACTAGGCCATAGTGAAAAGCGAAGCACAAAAGCCTCAAGACGCTCCCTAGGATTCCGATGAGAAAGGGACGTCACGGAGGTCATCACATGTCTGAAAAGAAAGTTTTTGATTTTGAAGCTAAGCGCCGCGAAACCATCGAGCAGAAACGACGTTCATTTGAACGTGTCGTTTTTGATGAATTCTTAGGTGTTGATGCCGTCATCGACGACAATGGCTCCGGCCATCCTCTGAAACTCATCGATATTTCTGCTGACGGGTGTCAGTTTCAAATCCCTTTCAGCGCGCAAGCCAAGAATAAGTTCAGCACGGGCGCGGAAGTGACTCTGAAATTGTTCTTCACTAAAACCAGCTTCTTGCCGGTGGTTATCAAGGTTCGTCGTTCAAGCGAGTACGTTGACTCGAAGGGTGACGTGTATTGGCGCTGTGGTGGAGAGTTCGACAAGTCTTTGCCAAGTTTCAAAGCTCTCGAGAGTTTTGTGCAGTTCATCTACAAGTATGCTGAGTTCTCGTGTCACGACAACGCCGCACACAAAGTCTACTTCCTCTAATCGCCAAATAGCATTTCCAAGACTAGAATGGGGGTCCTTAAAGGACCTCCATGAAAGTCGCCGTTTTAGGCCCCTCTAACCACGCCCTCCAGATGACTCGCGAGTTGATTCAGCTCGGTGCTTCTGTGCGTCTGTTTTGGCGTCCGGTGCTTGATACCCAAGAGCTCATCGATCTTCATCAAAGCGGTGTTCTTATCGCGGCCCCTTGGTTGCAAATCAGCAAACGCTTTTTACTCGCAGGCCAAAAGCCAGCCACGCAATCGCGCTTTGCTGATTTGTTTCGTGTGAGCTTTCAGGTCAATCCAGAACCTATGATCGAACAAGGCCTGACTGAGCAGCCTGATGTGTACCAAAAGCTCTCGCAAGAGTTTGTGGCGTCACTGAAGAGCCAACTGGAAATGTTTGAAGACGTGGACGTTGTCATCGATGCCTCACCGGGTGTGGGCCGTCGTGAACTCGGTCCAGGTGCACCTGCGGTGGGTGAGTCACGTTTACGTGAAGGCACCGTCGCCTATGGTGATGAGCAAGCGAACTGGAGTGCGTGGGCAGCGGAGGCGAATGAGATTGCCGTTGTGGGTGATGGCGCACAAGCGGCGCGGGTGCTCACGGGTCTTAAAACGTGGTGGCAGCAACCTAACAAACGTATCTTTCACGTTTCTGCGACAGCAACACCTTTTGAAAAATTCTACACAGAAGATCACGGCGAACTTTCGCAACAGCTCGCGGAGTTTCTCGCCATGGCCAATCACGAGCACAATGAAGCCGTGAAAACGTGGCAGATCGCTTTGAGTGCGTGGCAAGAGCTGGATGATTTCATCAAAGCGAAGAAGCCGATGCCCGAGCAACCGATTCCACGCTTGGTAGTCTTCTCAGGACACATCGTCAGTGCGGTTGATCAACTCGTAGATAAAACCCGCAGTTTCCTCACTATTGAGACCTCGCCGTTTGTGCAAGGTCTCGTGCAGCCCGAGAATAATGGCCTGGAACTTAAAACGATCGGTGTGGATAAAATTATCGGTGCCACCGGCACTCGTCGTCCGTTTGATCGTTTCGCTGGTCTGGATCTGCGTCTCTCGGTGGATTTGAAAACCTCACGGGATCCGCAAGGCAAGCACGACGAAGTGGGCTTCTTCACCCTCACATCTGAGACGTCGACAGCGGGCATTCTGCGTGAGCTGCAACAACTCTTTTCACCGAAGGGATCTAATACATGAAGTATGGGATTTTGCTTTTGCTTATCGCTGCCTGTTCGACACCGTCGTCGAAGAATGTGGATATCGGGCCCCTGCCTTATCAAAGTGCCGGCACCGAGCAATTCTTTTTGCCGGAGCTGCCCACTTGGGCCAACGGCAGTCTTAGCGCACAGTGCGCACGCACCTTCTCAGTACGTTTTTTAGACCATGGCCCCTTAGAGAAGATTCACGCACTGACTTTCAATCAGCGTGTGGAGTTGCAAACTCAGTTCAATCGCAAATGGAAAGAGCGCTATGCGGGAGGGACCGGCAGCCTGACTCCGCAAGAAGAGTCGGTTTTATTCCTTGAGGCCCTTGAGCAAGTGAAAGGCGGATTAAAAGATCTGCGCTTCCCAGCGAACCTGCCGCTCAATATTGTGTGGTGGGATAATATTCAAAACGAAAAATACACCAAGGCCTGGTTGCAGAATTTAGGCAACCAAGGAAATCCCGTTGTGCTCGTGAGTCTATGCACCGATGTCTCTGGCATCGAAGCGTGGATTGCGGCCAATGGTTTGCAAGAGTACAGCTTCTTCAGTATGGGTGCCGAAAGCTTGAACCCCACTGCGGCTGACAACACCATTAAAGCCGGGCCAATGATGCCGCTGGATGCTTTTTTTCCTCGAGAACGCACAACTTTATGGGTCGCTGGTTCTGTGCCAGCTGAATTCCCGTCAGGATATAATGTAAAAACCGTGGAGGATCCCAATGTTCGGAAAAAGCGTTAAGAAATCAGAGCACAAAGAAGAGATCGATAGCGTAGAAGCCATCTTTCACACCACCATGGGAAATTTCACTATCGATTTGCACGTCACTGAATGCCCAGAGACTGTTTGGAATTTCATCAACCTCGCTGAGGGTCGCCAAGAAACTGAGAAGGGCGGCAACTTCTACGACGGACTTGTGTTTCACCGTGTGATCAACGGTTTCATGATTCAAGGTGGCTGCCCTGAAGGTTCAGGCCGCGGCGGCCCAGGTTACCGCTTTGGTGACGAATTCAAAAAAGAACTCCGCCACACCGGCGCCGGCATCCTCTCTATGGCGAACGCCGGACCAGGCACAAACGGCTCACAATTCTTCATTACACTCGCTGCCACTCCGCACTTAGATGGCCGTCACACAGTCTTCGGCGAAGTGGTTGATGGAATGGATGTGATTTCAAAAATCGGCCGCACACCGACTGGTCCTGGTGATCGTCCAAGAGAAGATATCCGTATTAACAAAGTCGAAATTGTTAGAGGATAATGATGAAAAAAATCTGGATCATTGCATGTCTTGCGCTCATAGGTGCCTGTGCACAATTTTCTCGTCCCAGCGGTGTCAGTATCTACTACAAAGGCGAAAGCACGCCCTACGCAGTCGATGGAAAAACGGTTGTGGGTGGCAAAGGTAACTTTTTGCTGAAACTCGTTATCGCCAAAGATCGCTCAGAGATGTACGAAAAACGAAGCTACAATCGCGCCAATGGTGTCGTCGAGTCCGAGTCTTTGCTGACTCGGATCGGAAATTCAGACGGCTACCAAGTGGAAGGCCTGAACAGTAAGGCCCGCGGACTGATGTCTTACTCGAATGAAGAGCGAAGCGAGTGGAGTGGCCAGGTGTTCTTTGAGTCGGGCAATACCATGACCTACTCCGGTTTTATGAAAGACGGAAAAGGAAAGACTGAAGCCTACGTTTACGGCAGAGACAAGAAATTGATGTCGATCAGCAAAGATGACACAACTCTGATCACAGCAGAAGAATACGCTCAGCTTGAGAAGCAGTACGTGTTCAAGAAATAGTTACGATTTTGGTGTGAGATTATAAAAATACACCATGAGATGATAGACATCCGTTGGCGGGGTTACAGGATTATGGAGCCCCGCTAATGCATTCATTTGCGCGAGATACTCTTCCGTGAGAGCGCGCGCCTTCTCCACACTCTTTTGAGAAAATGAAAAAGTCTCCGTATGGCCAAAGCG
>JAKFUR010000050.1 GCA_021732585.1 Bacteriovoracaceae bacterium | reverse complement strand
CAACGCCTGCTCCACTTGGCCCAGAACAATTTTTGATTCTTTTGTAATCTTGCTCAGAAAGAAGAAGCGCTCAAGAATGATAGCGAAAGAAATCACGCTCAAGGAGATAAGAATCCACAGCACCGCTAGGTCGGCGTAATGGGCCACTGAAAAAAGTTGCGCTGTCATGACGGAGGCTCCGATTAAATTTCTCTGATGTATTTGACGGGAATAATAAAATTGTATTCATCCAAACCAATCTCTTTAGGGATGGGTGGAAACTTCCCGACACGACGAATAGTTTCTAGGGAACTTAAGTTAAAAGCTTGATACGGTGATTTCTTGGCAATCTCTGCTTTCAAGAGTTGGCCGTCTTTTCCCACCGTCATGTTGACCATCACAACACCCTGTTGCCCGAGTTTTCTGGCGCTCAATGGGTACTGCAGATTTTTTT
Source organism: Bacteriovoracaceae bacterium (assembly GCA_021732585.1). GTDB lineage: Bacteria > Bdellovibrionota > Bacteriovoracia > Bacteriovoracales > Bacteriovoracaceae > UBA6144. Next base: position 19,962 of record JAKFUR010000050.1, on the reverse strand, counting down.
GAATGAGTTGTCCGATCCGACTTCCGTAAAGTGCGCGAGGGTCCGTGGAATTGCCGCCGCCCGAACCTGAACCGACGCCATCACCTTTCGCTAACCCTGTGCCACCTTCACCGTCGCCCATGGCCGGCGCCGTCGCAGCGGCACTGGTATTCACTTCATCGACTTTTTCAACTTTGCTTTCTACCACCGGAGCATCGGGATTTTTTACGCTTACGATGGGCTTCACGCGCGCTTTCACTTGAGGCTTGGGTGCTCCTTGCATGCGGCCATCACCTCCGCCAGAAATACCTGAGGTGCCAAAACTCAATTCGATGGGAATGTAGGTTTTTTCTTTTGGGACAAACAACAACAGTGCGCCTGCGATCGCGAGATGGGCGGCCACGCTTAGAGGGATGAATTTATCCATCAGGGTCTGTCTGAAAATCATGGTGTTTGGTATACCAAACGACCTTCTTAGACGTCAATATCCTATGAAAAAATCACCGTTTCAAAGGAGAAGTTATTCAAACACTTAGCTCAATATGCGCGACAGGCTTCTCACCACTCTCTTAAGTTCCTACGTTTAACAATAACGTCAATTGACACTATTATGATAGTGGCAATATAGTGTAGGTGGAGCATGGCCCAATGGAAGTTTGCTGAGTGGTTACTGTATTGGATTCTTGAGACCTCGCATTTTGGGTTCGATTGGGACGAAGGCAACACCACAAAGAATGCGGCGAAACATGGTGTTGAGTTTTTCGAGATCGAAGATGTTTTTCGCTCTGGACTTGCTCTTCCTCTAGGAGAACAAGTGAACTCACCGGACCGTGAACAACGTTTAGGGATCATCGGTCCAAATCTTGCTGGTCGACTCCTTCAGATCGCTTTTGTTTTACGCTCTGGAAAGATTCGAGTCATTAGCGCTCGGCCGGCCCATAAAAAAGAAAGGGTGTTGTATGAAAAAAATCTACGTCAAATCTCTCAAAGAATATGAGTCCGAAGCTTTATTGGATTCAAAAAAGATTTTAGCGGCCATGAAGCGCTACAAAGCTTCACCCAAAAAACCTACCAGCGTAGCCTTGGACGAAAAGACCATTGAAGAACTCAAAATGGTGGCTGAAGCCCAAGGCATTCCCTATCAAGTTCTCATTCGTGTTTTTATTCTGGATGGCCTCGACCGTCTAAAGAAAGCGGTTTAACTTCACATCCGCCGCGCCCTGCGATTCCACAGGGGTACCGTGACAACACGAAACCAAACTGCAAAGAAAGCACAGGCCTTGAGAATAGAGACGCCCCAGTCTCGCGCCGTGACCTCTTGCTTCATGACATAACTCCAGCCTAGCCAGATTAGCGCCGTGTAAATGCCAAAGCAAAAAGTCATCGCTAAGCGACGGGCAGGGGTGATGGTTTCATGAGGTTGGGGCTTGAGAAAAAGAAACGGAAACCAGACAGCATTCAGATCAGAAAGCCACCCGTGAATCACAGTAAGACGATCGAGAAAAGAGGGAGCCGAAGCTCCCCCATCAAAACTCATTTCAACAAACCTTCAGTCTTCATGGCTGTTTGAACAGCTGGACGCGCGTACACGCGAGTGTTCCAAGCAGCGATATTAGGCCATTTGCCAGCAGTATCGAAGCCGATCATGCTGCTCCAAGAGAAGCATGTGAAGAGGTAAGCATCACACACAGTGAAGTTTTTCCCCATCAAGTAATCACGGCCAGTCAATTGTGACTCGATGTAATCGAATTTCTTCGCGAGGTTTTCTTTCACAACAGTTGTAAAAGCTGTACGAGCTGTTGCGTCTGTTACCATGCTCTCTGCGCCCCACAAAGGAGCGTAGCCGCCCTTGTGCACTTCAGTTGAAATGTAGTTCAACCACTCTTGAGCACGGTAGCGCTCAACAGTGCCAAACTTTGGCATAAGGTTCGATTCTACTTTTTGGTCAGCGATGTATTGAAGAATCGCTACGCCTTCTGTGAGAACTTCGCCGTTCTCCATTTTCAACATCGGCACGTAGCCTTTGGCGTGGATCGCTTTCATAGCGACTTTATCCTTTGTCGACACTTTCTCAGTTTCGAAAGCAGTGCCGATTTCGTTCAAGGCAATGTGTGATGCAAGTGAGCAAGCACCGGGAGAGAAATAAAGTTTCATAGGAGACTCCTGTTTTAGGGTTTTCGAACTCACCCATCATGCTCCTCAAGTCCTTCCAGAACAACTAGGCATTTCCGCAAGACACTTGAGTCTGTGGGTAGGTCAATTAAGTTTTTTCAGTAGCATGAAGTGCATCGATCAGATAACCCGCCCCCCAACTAAATGGACGCTCCGCAGTCAAAAGCCAAGAAGACCACGGCAACCACATATCATCTGGATCATAAAGCTCGACGACTTCACCGTCACGCAAAAGCAATCCGTGGATCTTGGTGCGTAACATTTGTACAAATTCTTGATCACCTTGGAGATGACCCACTTTGAGCGCTAGACCCATCAACCAACTCCACGCCAGACCACCGTGGTAGCGCTTGAGTCCAGCGAAATGCACATGCCAAGCAATATCGCGCTTCGACCATTCGGGATGAGAGCAGATCCCCAACGCCGTTACCGGATGATCTTTAAGTGCCTGCCACAAATTCTTTTTTTCTTCCGCTGTCAAAAACTCTGAAGCCTCGAGGGCGATCAAATTACCATCGACACTAACGACATCACTGCCGAGGAGACTGAGGAACACACCACTTTGCTTTTCAAAGAATGTTTCACGCAGGCGATGAGCAAGTGCATCTGCATCAATCTCAATCTGCCACCCCACAGCGGCCAGTCGTTTCGCCGCCAGAAAATAAAACAAGTTGGTGAGAAAGGTCACACCATTTCGGCGAACACTGTCTTGCCAATCGGCGAACGCTGTTTGTTGCACAAAGCCGTCTTTAACTTTTGAGTCGTACCACGCCCACACGCGCTTCAGTTCGCTTTCGTTTTCTCGCCACCAAGCTTCTCCTTGCGGAGTCGCGCGCAACTGCAAAGCCGCCAGCAACACGAGAAGATTGGAGTCAACAGCGTGAGAGCCATGTTCATCGGTGAACTGCGGACGCAAATGTTCTTTCAAGGCCAGTTGTGGAAGAAAAGGAAAAATTTTGCGCACGGTTTGATAGGCCACGCGCCATTGTACGATTCGGTTATCAAGTACACGCGGTACCAAACCATCTTTGCGCACACATTTAAGCAAACGTGAAAGATGATCTGTGGCCACACCCACTTCACCCATCACGAGAAGGCCGCGAACAGCGTGACAGAAGTCGCGCGTCCACAGAGTACGAAATTGATTGAGGCCCGCCGTTAGAAACCGCCCCGTAGGAAGCTCGATAATGTTGGCGCGTAGAGAGGCTTCAGCAATCACCAAGGGAGACAAGGAGTCAGACACGCTTTGAGCCTTTTTCATCACCGATGTAAGCAAAACGAGGCACACGTTTGCCCTCGACTTCTACGTCTTCGAAAAACATTTTGAGAGGACGAACCCAGAAAACACCTAACTCATTCTCATAGAGAGTTTCATACAATGCCAGCTCTTCGAGGGATTCTGAGTGACGAACGACCCGCAGGAAGCGGTACATCTTCCCTTTGTAGTGACGGTAAATTCCACCTTCGACACCTGACATTAAAATCTCCTAGAGCACTCAGTTATTGGCAAGATTATCGTCTTTTTGTTGCATGACGAGGAGGGCCATTATGGATGCGAACGGTCTTTCGTGTCACAATTGTTTATGGACAACTCTTCCTCATCACCAGAGCACGACGAAAAGACTGGCTCCTTCGCTCCCAGGACGATGGGTGCTGGTGAGACGACTAAAAAACAGAAACGCCAGTGGAATCCCCGCAAGGTGATCCCCATCGGTGCTGGCATTGGACTTGCGATCGGTTTGTTCTACGCGTTTTGGTGGATGCCTCATCGTGAAAACCAACTTAACCCGAAACACCCGACATCATTTTTCTTCGCTGCCGTGAACTCACTTAATGAAGAAGAGATCACTAACGGTCAAGGCACCGCCGCTGAGCCGCCCATTGAAAAACGTCTCAATGCGGAACGTGAAATCAAAGCAGCTATGAAACAGTTTCCTGATCTCCAGGCCATCGTCGCACCTTGTGTGCTGACGGGACATGACTTTCACGTCATCGATCCTTCTGGTCGCATTCTAACTCACTTCCTGACAGATGAAGATATTCCTGTGCCACTTACTGAGGTTCGTGAATTTTACGAAGCACTTCCCAGCGAAGAAGAATTCGTCGTGCTCCAGCGCTCAGGAAAACTAGAGGCCTACACGTTGGAAGGCGAGCCCTTCGCTCTCTAAGACTTGCGCACACCTTTCAAGTCACTGCCCAAGAACACCGCTTGGCGGAAGCGCTCAGGAGCTTTAGGAATGCCATTGAGCTCTCGTGGCGTTGAGAGTGAGACGTGTTTGAGCTTATTAAACTCCCAACCCAAATCTGTCATGTCATCGGTGCCATAGCGCCAATCGAATTTTTTGAATTTGCGCAGATCAATCGGGCCAGCGAAATCTTTCATGGCGTAGCGGCCCTTCCAGTTCAAATACACCGCCCAGTAACTCATGGCGAGCTCGCGCGGATCACGAAAAAACGCGGGACGAAAATCCAAAACAGTGGTGTTCGTCTTACTGATCGCTCCCCAGCGGCCTTTAAGTTTAAACAGCGCCACCACATGGTCATCATCGCCATGTCCGCGCAGATCCATCATGTAGGGAGGGTGACCGTGGTACTCAAGTGCTAAGCAGGCCAGTAGCGCCCCTTCAAAGCAGTGCGCCTTTTTGGCTTTGAAGGCCTCACCTGCTGAACGCGTCTCGTCGCCGGAGTTATATACAAAACTTGAAACCCATTCCTGCACTTTGTGCGGGTGATTCAGGCGACGCAAAACTTTCTCTAATGATGACGTGGGCAAGAGTGTTCTCCTTTACAGGTTGAGACTCTCATTCCACCATAAGAAGGAATTTTTGTGAACGAAGGAGTTTCTTGTGAGTGTTTGCCCATGCCGTGTTTTAGAAGATAAAGGCCCAAGCTACGAGAGTTGCTGTGGACCACTCCATGCTGGCAAAAAAGACGCCGCCAATCCGGAAGCTCTCATGCGCGCCCGCTACAGCGCCTACGTCAAAAAAACCATCCCCTTCATTGCCACCACTCAGCTCACGGAAGTCGCCGAAGAGTTCGACCAGGCCGAAGCCGAGAAATGGGCCGACAGCGCTGACTGGCGCGGCCTCAAGATCGTCAGCACTAACAAGGGCGGCGCCACGGATGACACCGGCATCGTGGAATTCGAAGCTCACTACACCGACAAGGCCTCGGCTAAAGAATTGATTCATAAAGAGACATCACTTTTTCATAAAGTGAACGGCAAGTGGCTCTTCAAAGAAGGCGTCATCGCAGGCGCCCAGGCCTTCAAGCGTCTCGAGCCAAAAATCGGTCGTAACGACCCTTGCTCATGTGGTTCAGGCAAGAAGTTCAAGAAGTGTTGTGCAGCTTAGGTTAATTTTACACACCTAAGGCCAGCCGCAAGCTGTCGTGTGATATACCTATCCCAAAGGACGGTATTTTATGAACATGACAATTATCTTAGGTTTTGGATTGGCCCTGGGCACTCTCGTCCAAGTCTATCTTTAAAAGCGCACTGTGAGTTGGCCGGCCAGGACATGGTTCCTGCGATCAACGACACCGTTTACGTACTGGTTCATGTAACCCACTTCAATTATATTTTTCTCCGCCTCACCGAATAACCATCCCACTCCCACAAACGCCCGGTTCTGATCAAAGCCTTCTTGGGGCCCATTCTTAATTGAGTTTGAATTCCAAAACCATTCGTCCCAAGCGACGACAGCAATCGGCAAAGACATGGTCATGCGCCATTGAACTCTCGCGAGGTGCCGTAACCGTGACGAGGGCGGCGTGGGATATTGCAAAAATCTTCCCTCCCAACGAGTACGGTTGGTGAGCTTAAGTTTATCCCAGGCGTGAGTATGCATCAGCTGTACGAAGGGGCGATCCTCATAAGACTCCTGAGGATGAGAATACTCGATGAAGCCGTACCCCAACCAGAGACTCAAACCAGGAGCAACTGTCCTCCCCATGGCCAGTCGATAAAGTGCTGCGCCCAAATAGTGGCGTTGATCAATCAGGCGTGGCTGCACTTCAAGATAAAACTGCCACTCCCAAGGCAAGGAAACGAACGCATTCAGATTCATCCAGCCCTGGTTATCAGAGATCACCCGCGCTTGTGCAGCCAAACTCAATAGACACAAAAGACTGAAGACGAGGTTTTTAATCATTATTTGCCCATGATAGCCCCTTTTAAACTTTCTAGTATTCTTAAGTAATGAAACTTTTTAAATCTCTCTTGCTAGCTCTCGTGCTTACTACTGTTGCTTTTGAATCTCACGGAAGTGAACTTCGTTTGCTGACCTGGAACGTGTTTATGCTTCCAACACCGATCAAATTCTCGAAGCAAAAAATGCGCCGAGAAAACATTCTAAAAGAACTTAGTGTGCGCCAAGATCAGTATGATGTGATGGTGTTTCAAGAAGCATTCATTGGACGCTTCCGAAGGGAGGTGACAGCGAACCTTAAGGGTACATACCCCTACGCCTACAGCATGGGTAAGGGCGGACGGATTCGCGTTTTCGGGCCAGGACTTCTCATCCTCAGCAAGTACCCCATCGAAATTCAAGATAAGGTTTACTACAAAAAATGCTCTGGAGCCGACTGCTTCGCGGCCAAGGGAGCTTTTATCGCCGAAGTCGCTTTGCCTGAAAACAAACGGGTACAAATTATCGTGACCCATATGCAGGCCGGACAAAAACCGAAAAAGATTCAAATCCGTGCGACTCAAGTTGAGCAGCTGCGCGCCTTCATGGAAAAAAACAAACGTCCGGACGTGCCGCAAATTTTGGCGGGTGATCTCAACATCAATAGTCTTTTAGATATTGAATTCCCCGAAGCCACCCAGCGTCTCGGGATGAGTGCGCCCTTTGATACAAAGGCACCATTGAAAAGTTCGGGATTTCATTCCAGCCGAGCCACGGAAACAGAATGCTTCGGCAAACCACGTAACGATTCTAAGGCTCGCCACGATCACATCTGGATCGGCAACGAGACCCAACAAACAGAAGTTAAATCTCTCGCGGTCACGCCGATCCAAATCTTCGTGAATGGGACGACCTGTGACCTCTCCGACCACCTTCCTCTCACGGCGCATTTCACGTTATGAGAAGTCTCTTCGCCTACCTCTTGGTTTTGGTGATCCGTGCCTTTTCGCACATTTTCTTTCGCCTAGAAGTGAAATGGCTCTCGGAACAATCTGAAGAGCAATGGGACCGCGTGCGCTTAGCGGTGCTGATGAATCACACGTCTCTCTACGAACCTCTCTTCAATCCTGTGCTGCCGCTTAAATTCTTGTGGAAATTCTTAAGTCGCATGGCCGCACCCGCCGCCGACGACACGCTCAATCGTCCGATCGTGGGCACTTTCTGGAAGCTGATGATTCCCCATGCCTCCGGCATTTCGCGCAAGCGGGATGATACCTGGGTCGCCTTCATGGAAGGCATTCGTCCGGACTCGGTGGTTGTCATTGCACCGGAAGGACGGATGAAGCGTCCAGGTGGCCTGGACAAACATGGCAAACCAATGACCATTCGTGGTGGCATCGCAGACATTATTGCCGGCCTTGATTCCGGCATGATGCTCATCTGCTACAGCGGTGGTCTGCACCACGTACAAGCGCCTGGCGAGCACTTTCCTAGTCTCTTTAAAACCATCAAGATGAATTTAGAGTTGATTGATATTGCCGAATACAAGAAGAGCTTCCCCACTACAGATCCGAAAGTTTTCAAGATCGCGGTGGTGGCGGATTTCCAACAGAAGCTGGAAACCCGTTGTCCTTGATAGTATCAAATGATACTATCAGTTAAGCCGAGGCTAACATCACTCGCTCAAGATCGTTGATTCTTTTCTTCTTTGGCTTCTGCAAAATATCTTCATTGATTTGCAAAATGAGTCCTTTAAGAAGCTGAGTCTTACTAAGCTTTGTCTGCCCCATGAGTCGAACGAATCTAGCATGAATAGCGTCACTGACTTTTAACGAAAGCCTGTAACTCGACCCTTTGGCAAAGTCTGAACCAGACAACCTTTTTACGCTTTTGTTCAACTCCTTATCAGTCTCCACGAGGGCAATGTAGTAGCGCACTAACGTATCCGTTGAACCTGCATTGAATCTATCTGCAGCGAGAACTAAAATATCCAAGAGATGAATAGGAATACGTACCTCAATTGAATGCTTCTGATTGCTAAGAGTTTCTTTAATTCTTGGCGCTGACTGCTGTGGTATTGAAACAATATGTTCACAGTGATCGCAAGTGGCCACCAGGATCTTGTCGACATGGCCTCTACCTGACGACAGGGGTACTGACGAAACCTTAAAAGTCGTCGTCACGAGCTTTTTGCAAGGCCGGCATGGCCCTTTTGATTTCTCGCCCTCGCTATAAATCTTCATGCTCAATCCTTATAAAAACCTCCTTATTGTACGACATTCCTCGTACAAAATCCATTCCCATCCATTCATGCTGTAAATATGGCAACTTAGATAAAGCACATCCACTTGTCACAAAGACAAGGCCAGGAATCTGCAAAATTTTAAAATTGAATTCTTAGGAGATGGGAGGGGTCATGCCAAGAGACCCAGAAGGGCCCCTTGGCTAAGTGGTCTTACTGCTTAATAAGTGTCATGGCACCAGCGATAAGCGCTTTCGTGAAGACGTCATCGGTCATGGCATCTTCTACCGCTACGATGGTCACGCCTTCCCACTCGTCTGATTCGCCCACTTGATACTTCACACCGGCCGCATCTAAAACCGCTGTATCAAATGTCGTCACATTCAAGTCTCTGCCTGTACGTTCGAGTGCAATGAACACGCCATCGCCCGCCATCTCAACGATTTCTTTGTTCTTGATCACGCATGACGTGAGTTCGGCGATGACCTGGCCATCTTGACCAAGCTGGTATGTGCCTGTGCCGATTTTGGTAATTTTCAGAGTCTGTTCAAGTTCAGGAATGCTGTAGTTACCCGCGAGATTCGCCAAATTTTTCAGACGGCCCTGGCACATGGAGTTGCTATAACCACCCATGCAGCTAGTGAGTAAAGTCAGAGCGCAGATCAAAAGCAGTGAAATCTTCATGGGTCATCCTTTGGGATTGAGTGATGACCGAGACTAGCTAAAATGTTCCACATATAAAAACAAAAAAGCCTCTCATGCAGGAGGCTTTGGCCTTTCTTGAGCCCCCCACAAACTCTATCTCTTTATAAACTCAAGCTCCCCTGTTACCAACGCCTTTACATACGTCTCATCATTCAGTGTGTCGGCCACGCGCCCCGTGCACTTCGCGGTGGTATAGGTGCCCATGCAGCCGCCTAACATCAAGAATGAGTATTTCATAGTCGTCCTCGGTTAAGGTGTTGTGTGCACCCTAACCGAGGTGGGGAATCCCATGACTCAAATTGAAATTCTTACTTAAACGTTCTGAGGAGTGAGGACGCGTCCTCAGCCCTTGCCTTTCTGCGGCTTAAACATCTTATGCATCGGCTTTTTGCGCGATCCCAGATCTTTCAGGCGGAACTCTTCCAGCACCTGATACTTCTCTTCACGCAGTAACGGTAGACCACGCTCTTGAATCGCCTTCTGGTTCGCCGCACCGATTTCTTTATGTAGCAACTCAGCGGTACTTTCCAGCACGCCGAAGTAGCCGATGAGTTTGCGACTCATATTGATCGGCATTTTATCTTTAAAGTATTTCTTCAAGAACGGCACACGACGCAAAGGCCACGCGACGTTGCGGTAGATGAAACTTTTGCGACTTGAACCTTGTTGCATCTTATAGCCATGAGCATCCACCCAGGCGAACATGCCCTGCAAGATGGCATCTTTTTCATGGATGTCATTCACGCGAGCGGCATCACGCCATTCAGCGACGATGGTGAAGCGCGGATCGATCTCCATGTCGGCCGGCACGAAGCTCTCTTCTGCCGTAATTCCGATGTCATTCACAAAACTTGATTTGCGTAACTGCAGACGACTCTGGAACATCGGAATCATCACAGCTTTGTTACTCACGACTTCATACGCATGAGAAATGGTCTCTGAGCAGAAAAGCTTATCGCCTCCGTCGTTCATGCTAAACGCGAAGTCGTAGAGGATATTACCTTTGGTGTCTGAGGCGGTTTTCACACGATTGAAGGCGTACTCCGCAGCTTTCTTCGCCATCGCCGGATCATCGAAGCGGTAGATCATGGTGCGGAAGTTATTGTCTTTAATATGGTCTTCCAGCGGACGCACGAATGAGCCCACCTCAATATGCGCTTCCACAGTCCAAACTTTTCCAGCTGCATCGATATGCACGAGGCTCAAGTGAGAAAACTGGGTATCAAATTCACCCAGAGATGAAATCGCCGCCGAGGTGTAGGCATTACCGCGGGTCAACACCACGTCACCACTTTGCAGGCTCTTCTTCAAATTGAAATCTTCGTACTTCGGGTGACGGCGCACGTGCGGATTGCCCTCTTCCCAAGCGGCACTTGGAAACGCTACGCCTTCGACATTATTTCTGAACTGGTGCTCCTGCACGAGATCTTCCAAAAAGCGCACAGCACGAAGAGCACCTCGGTAAGCATTGGCGCAGTCTCGCTGCAACGTTTTTGCCTGATAGAACGAGCGCAGTTGCTCATGCACTTTAATTTTGAAATCCCATAGCTCTTTGCCTAAGAGTTCGGGCTTACTCTGCGCCAGTTCCGCCAGATGCTCTTGCGGACTCAAATTCGCTAAGGTCTTTTCGACTTTCCCCATACTGGCGACGCAATTGTCGACGCTGAGGTTATCCATCGTCTCTTTCAGTACCGGTCGCACATCAGCGGCGAGCGCCGAGCCGGCCAAGAGTAGCCCCCATAACGGGAGAGAATAAGGCATTCGCATGTGATCCCCTTCAAAAAATGGTCTATGACCTGGTGCTCTTCGGTTATTCTATGACATTGCTTGATTTTTCCTGTCGGAATTGATGCAATCCCTAGGACTTAAACCCATTTGAGGATCTTTATGAAGCGCGAACTCACCGTCCTTTCCATTACCTTAGGGCTCTTGCTTGGTGTGGTCATGGCCGCGGCCAACGTCTACCTCGGCCTTTATGCCGGTATGACCGTCTCTGCCTCTATTCCATGTTCGGTTTTGGCCTTGGGCTTTTACCGCGCTCTTAAACGTGATTCTTTCTACGAGATCAACGTCGTGCAAACCATGGCGAGTACAGGTGAGTCTCTTGCGGCCGGTGTGATTTTCACTCTCCCGGCTTTGGTGTTGGTGGGTGCTTGGAACAGTTTCCCTTTCTGGCCCACCACTTTGATCGCGGCTTGCGGCGGTGTCTTGGGTGTGGTGTTCATGGTGCCATTGCGTAAGGCCCTTATCGAAGATTCACCTGAACTCATTTATCCAGAAGGTGTCGCCTGCGCGCAGGTCTTGCGTGCTGGTGCTCAAGAAAAAGATGGCAAGGGTTTCAAGGTTGTCTTGCAAGGTTTGGGTCTCGGCGCACTTTTCAAAGCGGGCTCAGCACTTCTAGGTATTATCAAAGGCACTGTTGAGAAGGCCACCTTCGCAGGTAAGAGCTCTATTTTTGTGGGCGGTGATATTTCTCCGGCGCTTATGGCGGTGGGCTACATCGTCGGATTACCTGTCTCATTACTCGTTCTCTCCGGCGGTTTGATCGCTTGGGCGATCGCGATTCCATTGATGGGTACACCTGTTGCGATGGAAGGCTCGGCTGCTCTCGATGTGGCCTGGGGACTTTGGTCAACAGAAGTACGCTACATCGGCGTGGGTGCCATGGTAGTCGGCGGTCTGTGGTCGCTCTTGGGTGTGCGCAAAAGTTTCGGTGCTGGTCTGCGTGCTATGAAAAACGCCGACAGCTCCAGCGGCGATCTCTCGCCAACGATCCTTGGTATCTTGTTGGCGGTGAATGTACTCGCTATCGCATTCCTCTACGAAACGATGTTGCATAACTGGGGTCACACTCTCATCGCTACCGTCGCCATGGTGGCAGCGTCGTTCATGTTCGTGGCGGTCTCAAGCTACGTGGTGGGCCTGGTTGGTACATCCAATAATCCTGTTTCGGGCATGACCATCTCAGCGCTTTTAGGAACAGCTGCGCTGTTTTTAGTCTTAGGTTTTAAAGGTGACTCCGCGATTCTTGCCACACTGGGTGTGGCAGGTGTGGTTTGTTGTGCTGCCTGTACAGCAGGTGATACCTCACAAGATTTAAAAACCGGCTCGATTCTTGGTGCCACTCCACGTGCGTTGCAAATTGCACAGCTCTTAGGTGCAGTGGTGCCAGCGTTGATTTTGGCGCCGACTTTGACATTGCTTCACGAAGCTTACGGCATCGGCGACAAACTCAAAGCCCCGCAGGCGACGCTTTTTGCTTCCCTCACCAAAGCGATTTTCGGTGATGGCACTTTGCCTATGGATAAGATCGCCATGGGTGCCGCTTTCGGTATCGGCGTCATTATTATTGACCGTGTGTTTATGAAGAACAGCAAATTCAAATTGCACCTTATGCCGATTGCAGTAGGCATGTATCTTCCAGTCACACTTGCGACTCCTATGGTGATCGGTGGAGTGATTCATTGGCTGGCCTCACGCAAGCATCCAGGTCGCGACGAAGGCCGCGATCCAGGTGTACTTCTTTCTTCAGGACTCGTGGCCGGTGAGGCCCTTATGGGTGTAACAGTTGCGCTTGTGTTAGTTTCTGGCCTTGATTTCCATGTAAAAATCCCTGAGCTTGCCCAGGATATTCTGTCGGTCGCTGCCTTTGGTGGCCTCGCTTGGTTCCTTAAGAAAAAGGCTTCCGCATGAAATTTTTCCTTTTGATTCTCTTGGCTTCTCCGGCATTCGCGGCCAAAAAGCACCCTAAGAACTCACACCCCGTAGACCGTCTATGGGGCTGGGAATGCAACCGCGGCTACATCCAAAACCGCGATAAATGCATTAAGGTCGTCGTCCCAAAGCATGGAGTTCTCAACGAAGACGGCCACACGTGGAGTTGCAAACAAGGTTACGAGAAGTACCGCGACGTCTGCCAAAAACCTAAAAACTAGCCCGAGAAAAATTTACCGCCCACCGCCTCTTTTTTTTTAGACATGATAAGTAGCCTCCACCTAACCCTCGGAGGCCTTATGAAATTCTTAACCCTAGTGGCTGCGCTCGTCCTATGGGCACCGCTTACCCACGCTCAACTCGTCGACAATGATGAAGGATTGTTTGAACTTGCCGCTCGCGACACTCGCGGTGTGCAGCTTCCTGCTATCCACGCTGATAACTTAGCCGACCTCAAAAAGTTTATCGATTTTGATGTCACCACACTTAACTCTGATCGCGGTGTAGATGCCAACAAGCCAAAAAACTTGCACACGCTTGATGGCGCTGATGCTTTGAAAACCGTAGAGGCCAACCCAGTCGTAAGTCTTTACAGCTACAACAAGTATGACCCACGTAACGAAGGCATCGGCTTTTGTTTCGGTCGCGCAATGTTTGTTCATTTGGAACTCGTTCAACGTGGTATCGATCGTCGCAGTGTTCAGAAAGCCTTCGTCGTTGGCCATATGCAAACGCCGGACGGCGGTCAGTGGGGCTGGCACGTGACAACGATTGCTCAGTCTAAGAACGCACAAGGAAAAGAAATCTGGTTGGCGATCGATCCGATCGTAGGCCGCGTGATTGAAGTCTCTGCATGGTACAAACTCATGCGCGACTCGTACTCAACTGACAAAAAACTCAAACTCTACATCACACACGGCACTCGTTTTGGACCTCGTGGCGTTTACGATGAAGACCAAATCCGCAACTCTTTCTACAACAACTACTTCACTGACATGATGAAGTGGTTCGATAAAGAAAGCCGCGCTGGTCGTTACAACACCCCACTTCGTAAAATCTAGGAGTCTGAAATGAAATCTTTTATCTTGATAATGTCTCTCTTGGTCTCTTCGATGGCTTTTGCTGGCCCCGCCACAAAACAGCGCTGCGTGGGTCAGGACTCTGTGAGCTACCAACAGGCCACGTTCAATTTGATCTTCGCCGATTGGGGCCCACAAGACGGCTACACTCGCCAAGAACTTGAAGTCATCCGCATCGGCTCAGAACGCATGAGCGATAAGTATGACCTCACCACTCCTGGCTTCCGCACCTGCCGCGGTCGTTCATCGAAGCGTCTTTCTTACTTGCGTTCAGGCATGACACGTTTCACAGCTACTTGCGACGGCGTGAAGCTCTACAGCATCACGGCTTCTTGTAAGCACGTTAATTTCTAATTGAGTTGCGGCGGGAGCAATCTCGCCGCTTCATTCACCACAATTCGCACGAGCAAAAGCTGGATAAACGGTCCCTTCTGGATTGGATAAAAATCCACCGCGACACAGACCTTCCCCAAGCGTCTTCACGTCCTTGCAAGCATCGCGCGCAAAAACAGGAGACACCGTGCCTTCGGGGTTTGAGAGAAATCCACCGCGACAGGCCCCCTCACCTTCACTCTTCACATCGGCGCAGGCATTTTTCGCGAAGGTGATGTTGATCGTGCCTCCGGGATTCGAGTAGAAGCCACCACGACAGAGCCCCTCACCCATCGACTTCACATCTTTGCAGGCCTTGATGGCATATTCCGGTGCTACCGTGCCCTCTGGATTCGCGAAGAAGCCACCCTTACAGGCCCCAATTCCGGCCACGTTCGCTTGCGCGCTTCCGAGAAAGCTCAATAGGCCCACAATACAGAGGATACGTTTCATGACAACTCCCAGCTTCAGTTTAAGCTGAAAGATGCAAGCGAGAGACCACGCCAGATGCGTTATCGATGACCAAAAGCCTAAGCAGGCCTACACCTGTCAAAAAGATGAGCACTTGCGGGTCTTAATCCCGCCGCGCTTTTTGACTATAAGTTTCAAGCTTCAATCCGTTGACCGCAAATCCAATCCATTTTTTCAAGAATAACGACTGCACCAAACGAGACAGCAGGCGGTACTTCTTCGTGGTGTACGGGTACCAGTTGGCTTCGATCTTCTTACTGTTACCATCCACCAGGACACTCTTCACGGTACAGAAGCTTCTGAGTCCCATGACTCCCTTATAGCGACCGATGCCACTGTCTTTCACACCACCGAACGGCAACGCATGATTTCCTTCTGACACCATCACGTTGTTCACTGAGATGTTACCTGTGACCAGCTGACGAGAGACTCGCAAGACCTGCGCTTTCTCTCCCCACACACTGGCCGAAAGACCAAAAGTCGAATCATTCGCAAGACGAATGGCTTCGGCTTCATCACTAAAGCGCATAAGTGGCAGGACTGGCCCAAAGATTTCTTCTTGGTTAATCCGCATAGCATGAGTCGTTCCTTCAAGCACAATAGGCGGAATCATCTTGTTATGAAAATCCCATTCCTGACCAGTAAGCATGACCGCGCCCTGTGCGAGGGCATCTTTCACAAGGTCAGCAACGATCTTCACCTGCTTCTCAGAGATCATCGCGCCCATATCTTTATTGCCGTCGCTATCCACACCTAAGGTCATCGCTTTCACTTCTGAGAGCAAGAGTGTCTTGAATTCTGGGTAGATGCTATCTTGTACATAGAGACGTTCAACTGAGGTACAAGATTGGCCAGAGTTGGTGAACGCACCCCACACAGCTCCTTTTACGGAGCGTTGGATATTCGCACTCGCAAAGACCAGCATCGGGTCCTTCCCCCCAAGCTCTAACTCAACCGGAATCAAATATTGAGACGCCTGCGCCATAATCTTCTTGCCCGTGGCGACTGAACCCGTGAAGAAGATTTTGTTCGGTCGCAGATCAATCAATTCCTGCGCCACACGGCCGTCGCCGTAAACGATCTGTGCCCAATCAGGAGCAAAGCCCGCTTCGGTTAGCACACTCTCCACTAAACCTTGCAGCGGCGTGAGTTCAGAGGGCTTGTAGACACAGGCATTGCCCGTTACGAACGCGCAAGTGATCGGGGTGATCGCTTGATAGAACGGATAGTTCCAAGGTGAAATCACCAACACGACGCCCATGGATTCGTACCAGACTTGGGATTTTTTCCCCATCATCGCTGCAGGTGTCGGGACAGTTTCATCTTTGAGTGCGTCTTCGGTAGCTGCTTCAAGAAACGCCAAATGCTCGAGCAGTGGAAAAATTTCTGAAGTCAGCACATCTGTGCGGGCCTTATGTGTTTCGACCTGAATTGCATCGATGATTTCTTCCTGGCGTTTCAGCACTACGAAACGCAGACGTTTGATGGTTTTCAAGCGGTCACTCACCGAGAGAGTACGAATGCTTTCATGAGCGATCCGTGCCTTCTCCATGATAAGAGTTGGCCCGAGGAGTGAGGCGGGCATAGTGAGTGGATTGGCATTGCGAAGTAGTTCTTGCATTTCATCATCCTGAGGAAGTTTTGTATTGATTGTTGTGGAGTAGTTGAGGGCCGGCAAGATGCCCTGCTGATCGATGCCGGAATAGTACAAAGTAAAAAGCACGCCGCGCACGCCGATGTGAATCTGGCGAAACACACTGCCATGGCCAAAGCTTGCGGTCCATAGGATCAGGCGAACGACAAATGAAGGCAAGAGTCCGAAGATATTCATCAGCAGAATAAATCCGCTGCGGTCGTCCTCGTACATCTCATCCATCAAACGCGGCAGTTGAGTTTCAAGCTGCGTTTGTGAGAAGCGAGGAAAGGCTCCCTCACCCGGCAGCAAGATGTCGCCAACTTTCTTCAATCCCTTAATGGCGAGAGCGTTCATCACAGCTCCTTCAGCATCAAGGATGCTGCCATCTTTGAGAGGGCCATGATCGTGAGTGAGGGGTTGATTCCTGGGGCATTCGGAAAGATCGATGAGTCAGCGGCGTAGATATTTTTAAATCCGTGCAATTTAAAATCAGGGGCCACGACAGAGGTTTTTGCGTTTGTGCCCATCGCAAGTCCACCCATGAGATGCAGGCCAATGCCGAGTTTTCCCGGAACCACTTCGCGTGCACCTGTGGAACGAAAGATCGCATCGATGGCCTTCAGGCCTTCTGTCTTGCGTTCGCGATCCACGCCATTCAATTCTTTTTCTACGAACGCCTTACCATCGCTATTCACGCGAATGCGTCCCGCATGGGTGTCGCGCACGGCGACCTCAATGCAGCTCATGCGTGTGAGCTCTTTCATTTTTGCTAAGTGGCCAACACCTGAGCCAGGAACAAGCATGCTGATCGCGACAGGTGGTGCGAACACATTTTCTAGCTTGAAGCCTTTCAAGCGAAAACCAGGATCATAGGATTTGTAAGTTTGCAGCGGGCCTTTGTGCGCGTTGATCTCGCGATCATACAAACCCATCACCATATACTGAGGATGAGTATAAAAACCTTTTCCGAGCCAAGGAAGCTTGCGATTGAAGCGCTCACTTAAAAGCAATCGACTGTTACCGATCGCTCCCGCGGCAAGCACGAGTTTGCGGGCCTCAAATGAAAATGGTGCACCCGTTGAAAGCGTTCCTGAAACGTTTACGCTTGTCTCTGAGTGTTTAACAGATTTTACTTCGGCTTCACTTACCAGATGGCAGCCCGCGCGTAAGGCCCGACGCAAAGTCGTCACCGGTGTGCTCTGTTTACTATCAATGCGACAGCCGGCGAGACATTCGATGCAGTCATTGCCTTCTTCGAAACGACAATTGCTTTGGGCACGAGTTAGTGGCTTGCAGACAAATCCACATTTCTTAAATCCTTCGGCAAAAATTTCGGCGTTACCGTTGCGAGTGGATTCTGGAACATCTTGAATGGTGAGATCTTTTTCAGCGGCTTCGTACCAAGCGCTCAAACCCGCTTCACTGAAGTACGGCACATCTGATTGAGCACGCCAGCTGTCGAGGGCGATGTTATCGAAACGATCCATCAGCGCTTGGTTAACGATGGATCCACCGCCCACAACTTTCGGTCGCAGGAGAGCGATAGTGGCCGAAGTGTTGAGTTCCACTCCTCCGCCCCAGTACAACTGCGCGTTGGCATCGATCTCTTTGCGGGGATACGTATCGCGCGTAAAGGAGCGACCGGCTTCAAGTACCAAAACGCGCACGCCTTTGGTGGCTAAATCATGGGCCATGTATGAGCCGGAAACTCCCGCGCCCACTATGATCACGTCATACTGCATAGCCAATATTCTACCCTGGACGAAGCTCAGTTTGAAACGGCACAATTACAATATGACATTGCCGATCATTGCCGTCGTGTTTTTGCTCGATGACGCGCGCCTCAGAGTGCGCCGCTCATGAAGACCCTGACCGCTACAGCGGCCAACATCTACGCTCGTTTTCAAATTCTCTTTTCGTTGTTGTCCTTTGTGGCGGGCTTTAGTTTAAGTTTTTGGCAGCAGCGGCCGATTGATACTGATGTGGCACTGGCGACTCAGGCCCTTACGCTCCTCGCTCTCTTCGCGCTTATCCTCGGTGAACTTGCTTGGCGCGGTGGCGCCTGGACACCCTCACCTCGTGTGGCGAACTGGTGGCGCTGGCACGAACTTGCTCAGCACTTTATGTTGGGCGGACTTCTGCGCAGCTACACGGTGTTCTTTATCAAAAGTGGTGGCACCAACGTGTCCATCGCCTTTCTCGTACTGCTCACACTCATCCTGCTCGCCAATGAGTTACCCATGGTGCAAAACCGCGGGACTCTTGTGCGCACCATACTTTGGGCGCTGGCGCTCTCTTGTTTTCTGACTTATCTCGTCCCGCGCCTTATGCATAATCTAGGGCCAATGATCTTTACTTTGTCAGTGGGGCTTGCGGCCCTGTTGATTTTGCTGGCGTACTTTTTTATGCGCTCCCGCGTGACGCCTGAGATTCGACGAAACTTATTCTTGTGGCCAGGACTGGCAACGCTGGCCGGTTATCTTATGCTCTATCACCTCGCGCTGATTCCACCAGTTCCACTGATGCTCTCGCGCTTTGATGTGGTTCACATCGTGCAGAAAAAAGAAAAGGACTGGCTGCTCTTCAAAGCGCCACAAGAAAACAAGTTGTGGAGCACAATTAAATTCCCACTGAGGCCTGGAGACAAAGCCGTGGTGGCCTTTAAGCTCGTCGCCCCACCGCTCTTTGTAGAGATGTTGCGCGTACGCTGGCAGTGGAAAACACCGCAGGGCTGGCGTGAGACAGATGCTATCGCGGTAAAGATTCAAGGCGGCCGCAAAGACGGCTTCCGTGGCACCACGGAAAAAAGTCATCTCTGGCCGGGGGATTGGCGTGTCTTGTTAGAAACGCAGGCGGGACGTGAGATCGGACGACTGAGATTTCAGGTAATGGCGCAAGATCTAAGTAAGCCACTGCAGCTTATACAAGTCCTCTTTTAAGGCTGAAGAATTTACTCAGCTTGCGCCCGAAGAGCTCTTCCAAGATAGGATTTAAGGATATTTATTTAATCCCTAAGGAGTTCTTATGAAGCTAAAACTATCTCTCGCCCTCTTGCTGATCTCTACATCGGCCTTGGCGCAACCCTTCTGTGAACGTCAAAGAGAGCTACTTGCAATCCAGGAACGCTCAATCCAAACGGCTGACCTCGATAAAGAATCACGAGAGTTCTTTGAGCAGGGTCTAAAAAATAATCGCATGAATTACGAAGTGTTGTGCGAGGGTCGCATAGTAAAAACGAAGACCTTTTGTGAGCGCCAGCAAGAACTCCTTGATATCCAAGCTCAACGGATTGAGGATTCAAATTTGGACCAGGAAAGTCTCGCCTTCTTCAGAGAAAGCCTCCAGAAGAACAAGGCCAATGCTGAGACGCTTTGCGGAGACCTAAACTAATCCCGCGACATTCCTCTTCGGACGGTGTCTAAACTTTAGACACCGTCACCCCACCGACAGTCTTCCCATAGCATT
>JAKFUR010000072.1 GCA_021732585.1 Bacteriovoracaceae bacterium | reverse complement strand
GTTCAATACAGCGTGACCAATGATTTGCTTGTCATCCTAGATGCTGGCGGTGACCCAACAGTTGATTTTTATGACAAACGCATCTGGCGTGGTGCCGTTCAATTCAACATCTTTGCTGATTTCTTTCTGCGCGCTGGTAAATACCAAGACCGCGCACTGAATCTAGAAGGCGAATCGTGGGGTTTCAGCTGGACTGGTCCCAAGCTGGGTTTTGATTTCGCAATGAAGAACTCTCGTCAAATCCAGAGTGAAACCGGCTACCTTTACGAAGATGAAAAACTCAGAGATGTTTCACTTACTGGTAGTGTTCGCTTCTGATTTCTTAAGGCTTCCGTCTTAATCAGACGATAGGAAGCCATATGTCAGCTACCGGCGAATACAAGAAAAAAGTCAAAGACGAACTTAAGGATCGTGAGCGGAAGCTTATCCTCAAGCACAAGTTTGAAACTCGCATCACAAGCGTAAAACAAGGCAAACAAGCGTTTGCCGCTGGCGATTTTGTTACGGCCATCAGACGCTATACGGAATACCTAGAGACGATTGCTGAAGTGAATAAACTCAGTGGCATCTACGACGTGAAACCCGAGCATTTTCACAAAACAAAAGATATGACCGAACAACTCATGCTCAGTCATTTGTACTACGAACTCGCGAAAGTATACGATGCGACTGGAAAGTTTCAAGAGGACGTTACAAAGTGTCTCGATCAGTTCGTCATTTTTAGTGTGAATCAACCCTTTCAAGTTGTGAACTCTGAAATGGCACGAAAGCATCTGAACAAGTTCAAGTTTCGCAATCACGCTGCCTTTCAAACGGCTTACCAGGAAATTTTTGTAAAATCTCGCAAGTGCTATGTAGCTACTCAGTGCTTTGGAGAGACCCATCCCACCACTGAGCATTTGCGTCTTTTTAAGTCTTGGTTGCTGACTGTTCCCGGCGGCCAAACCTTCGTTTCAAGCTACTACCGCTTCTCACAGCCGTTGGTGGCTTGGCTGGACAAACATCCCCACGCAGCCCGTTGCTTCAATCTCTTAATGAAGCCGTGTCTACAGTGGTTCTCAACTGGGCCAGCTAGCCGTATACTCAGTAAATGAATTTGTTAACCCGCCTCTTTGTCGTCGAATGGTTTAAATCACTTGCGGGTGCATTAATCTCGTTGCTTTTACTCGTAACAAGCGCCGACATCATCAACGGATTCTTGCGAGGCAAAGAGGGAGATCAAGTTCTCTTAGAATGGGCATTAAAAATGCCCGACCTCACAGGAAAAATGCTTCCTGTCACATGTTTACTTGCAACGCTTTTTACTTTTAATCGACTCAAATCACATAACGAACTGATTGCTACATTGGCCGCAGGATTTTCTTACACACGCATTACTGCGTTAATTGCGAGTTGCTCTCTTGTCATGGTTATCGTTCAGTTCGCTAATCTTGGCTTTCTCGAGCCCTATGCCAACAAGGTAAAGCGGCAAGAAATAAAAAAAAGCATGGAGACAGAGGGAAAATACCTAACCCGTGGCTCTGTTGACGGTGGTCAATTTTGGTTTAAGTCACAAGATTACTTTGCCACTTTTCTCACCTTTGATAAGAAAAAAGCTAGCTTGAATGAAGTTCGTTTTTATTTCTTCTCTACTGAGGGTCTTGCTTCAAAAGTGATCTCTGCGAAGAGTGCCGATTACATCAAGGATCGCACTTGGAACTTGGTTGATATGCACTCGCTCGAAGATCTGACGGGAGGCCAGTTTCCTCGAATGAATTCGGCTCCTAATCAGACAATAGTTCTACAAGAAACACTGGCTGACTTTCAGGAATTTGAAGCAGACCTCACCACCCTTCACTGGTTTAATCTCCGCGAATTTATTCTAAAAATTTCCCAGACCGGGATCAACACCAACGAATACCGTATTCTTCTACATCAAAAAATTGCACTGTCTTTTGCCTGTTTGGTGTTTGCCCTTATTCCTCTGGGGACCATGTATAAGCCCAGCCGCCGCTCCGACTCATTTGGCAAAAACGTAGCCTTGACCCTCATTCTTACCGTAGCCTTTTGGTTACTATTCTCAGCCGCACTTTCCTATGGGCAAAGTGGCAAAATCCCGTCTTGGCTCGCCGCTTATATTGTTCCTTTAACCTTTATGTCGCATGCCATTCGGACCTTCTGGCACAATAGGAAACTCGCGTTTTAATAGCCCGCCGGCCATGCTATAAATAGCCATGCTTTTAGAAGATTACCGTCTCGAGGGAGAGCATCTCCCTATCTACACTTACCCTGATCCCGTTTTAGCAAAAGTGGCTAAACCGGTGGAGCATTTTGACCAGAAGCTTGAGAAGCTTGTGCGAGATATGCTCTTTACCATGTACCACGCTCCGGGCATTGGTCTTGCGGCTCCACAGGTTGGTGAATCCATCCGTTTGTTTGTTGTGGACATAGATTTCGAGCGCGAAGAAGTCACGCGTCCTGATGGTAGCGAGGAAATGGAGTTCAGTAATCTTCGTCCCATGGTTTTCATCAACCCCAAGTTTGTAAAAAAAAGTGGCGAAGCCATTGGCAAAGAAGGCTGCCTCAGCGTTCCGGACGTCTACGAAGAAATCACTCGTGCTGAAAAAATAACGATTGAGTATCAAGGCCTCAAGGGTGAGAAACTCACCATGGAAGCCGACGAACTCTTGGCAGTCTGCCTTCAACACGAAAACGATCATCTCGATGGTGTCGTTCTGATTGATCGCTTGAGCACGCTGAAAAAGAAATTCTTCAAGACCAAGCTTCTTAAAGATAAAAAACGTCTTTAGGAGATAAAGTGAAAAAACTCCGTACAGTTTTTTTCGGTACTCCCGACTTTGCCGTGGCAACTCTCGAGATGCTAGCGCATCATCCCTGCATTGAAATTGTGGGCGTAGTTTCGATGCCTGATAGGCCCGCGGGGCGTGGCCAGGATCTTAAGTCACCAGAAGTCATTCAATACGCTCGCGATCACAAACTCCCTATCATTCAAACGACTAATATCAACAAAGAAACCGAAGTTCTCGCTAAGTGGGAAGCTGATGGTGTTGATTGTATGGTGGTCTTGGCCTTCGCCCAATTCCTTGGAGAGCGCCTTTTGAAGCTCCCAAAGTTCGGCTGCTTTAATATTCACACTTCCCTGCTACCCAAATACCGCGGAGCCGCGCCCATTCAATACGCTTTGTGGAACGGAGACAAAGAGACTGGCGTTTGTATCCAACGCATGGTGAAGAAAATGGATGCGGGTGACATCGTACATAATCATCCCGTAAAAATTGCGGATCATGAAACAGGTGGCCTGCTCACTACGCGTTTAAAGTTTCAAGCAGCACTTGCCTGCAATGACTTCTTAGAAAAACTCATGGCCGGAAAAGTGATCGCACAACCGCAAGATGAAGCCGGTGTGAGCTTTGCTCCGACACTTAAAAAAGCCGATGGTTTTTTAAGTTTTGCTGACCAGACCATGGAACAAATTACTCACCGGCTCCATGCCATGGACCCATGGCCTGGAACCTACTGTTTTCTTACCGGAAAACGTCTCAAGGTTCTTCGGATTGAAAAAGCTCACACCACACTTAAGTCTGGCGAAATTAAGAATCACCAAAACGCTTTGACCGTCGGATGTCTAAACGGATCATTGCGTCTGAGTGTCGTACAACTTGAAGGCAAGAAGGCCGGCAGTGACGTCGAGTTACTGAACGGATGGCGCGGAGATCTCACTCTCACGCCGCCACCAAAGGATGAAGCATGACTATTATCGTGGCACCCAGTTTGTTGTCGGCAGACTTCCTTAATCTACAAGCTGATCTTAAGCGTCTCGATGGTGAAAAAAATCTCTGGCTTCACCTCGATGTCATGGATGGACACTTCGTTCCAAATCTCACTTTTGGGCCAACCGTTCTAAAAAAAATCAAAACTGTTTCAAGTCATCCCCTTGATGCACACTTCATGGTCACAAACCCTGATGAGCATCTCGAGTGGTTTAAAGAAGTGGGTTTGCATAACTTCACTTTTCACTGGGAAGCCGTCACACACCATGATCGTTTTATTCAGAAGGCAAAGGGACTCTATCCATCAGTAGGAATCTCGCTCAACCCCTCGACACCCGTCTCATCGATAGCGCCCTACTTATTGAAAAAAATTGATCTCGTTCTCCTTATGTCAGTGAATCCAGGATTTGGTGGTCAGTCCTTCATTCCAGAAGTCGCTGACAAAATTATTGAATTACAAAAAATGAAAACACGGCACGGACTTACTTTTCAGATTCAAGTCGATGGCGGCGTCACAGATAAGAACGCCCACTCACTTGCCAAGGCCGGCGCCACAAACCTTGTGGCGGGATCTTTTGTTTTCGGTGAACCACAAAAAAATTACGGCGCTCGCATCGCCCAACTACGCTAGGACCCCATGAAGCAGTTTGAACTCAACGGCACGAACCTCAGCCTCGAAGACCTTGTAACCATCGCACGCGCGAAGCCCACTGATGTAAAGGTCACCATTAATCCCAAGGCATGGGAGCGCATGCAGCGATCACGCCAAGTTGTTTTGGATATCGTAAAAAAGGGTAAGCCTGTTTACGGTATCAACACTGGATTTGGTGCACTCGCCTCAAAACAAATCGCTGACAAAGACTTAGGTCAACTTCAATACAACTTGATTCGTTCTCATTGCACAGGCGTAGGTGCTCCTTTTAGTCGCGAGGTCACTCGTGCCATTATACTTTCGCGCGCGAATTGCCTGATTCAAGGCTTTAGTGGTGTCACACCTGAAACCATCAAACTGCTATTAGACATGATCAATCACGGCATTAATCCCGTAATCCCCGAGAAGGGTTCAGTCGGAGCTTCAGGTGATCTTGCTCCGTTGTCTCACGTGGCCCTTGCCTTGATCGGTGAGGGTGATGTTGAGTATCAGGGCAAAGTTGTGCGTTCAGATTTTGCCTTTCACCAAGTAGGACTTACCGCTGCTGTGCTCGGGCCCAAAGACGGTCTCGCACTCATCAATGGTACATCTGTCATGCTCGCACTTGGTGCCATCGCAGTGATTGATACTGAACGCATTATGAAGCAAGCTGACATCATCAGCTGCCTCACTCTCGATGCTGTTCGTGGTACACCTTCGGCGTTTGATATGCGCATCTCTCAACTCAAGCCACAAATTGGTCAGGTTGATGTCAGTGCGAACCTACTCAAGATCATTGCCGGCTCAGAAATCATCCACTCACATCCTGAAGATGGGAAGGTGCAAGACCCCTACTCTCTTCGTTGTATTCCTCAAGTGCACGGAGCCTGCCGCCAGACTCTTCGTCACGCACGCGAGGTCATCGACTGTGAACTCAATTCTGTAACAGACAATCCACTCGTCTTCCCAGAAACAGGTGAAGTCGTGAGTGGCGGTAATTTCCACGGTGAAGCGCTTGCTTTGTGCATGGATTATCTCGCCATGGGTGTCTCAGAGATCGGCAACATTGCTGAACGCCGTGTAGAAAAAATGATGAATCCTCATTTTTCAGATCTTCCGGCTTTTTTAACCAAGAACTCAGGACTCAATTCTGGTCTGATGATTGCCCACGTGACCATGGCGGCACTCGCGTCTGAAAACAAAGGCCTCTGTCATCCCGCAAGCATCGACTCCATTCCGACATCAACCGACAAAGAAGACCATGTCTCTATGGGTGTCACCGCGGGACGTAAACTTCTTGAGGTGATTAAGAACGTTCAACACTGTCTCGCCATTGAGCTCTTGTGTAACACACAAGGCGTTGAGTTCCTGCGCCCTCTCAAGACCTCACCGGCACTCGAGCGTGTCATTACTCTTGTCCGCAAGCACGTAGCACCTATCGAAGATGATCGAGTCTTCCACAAAGATATCGAGTGGCTTTACCGCCTCGTTCAAAACGGCGAGATTATCGCTGAAGCTGAACAGGTCACCGGGCCATTGAAATAAGGATTATTTATGAACATTCCTCTTCCACCGACTGGCGATAAACTCACTTGCAAGGGCTGGCATCAAGAAGCCGCTCTTCGCTGCATGCTCAACAACCTTCATCCTGATGTAGCGGAAGATCGCGACAACCTAGTGGTCTACGGCGGTAATGGAAAAGCGGCCCGTAATCCCAAGGCTCTCGCTGATTTGATTCACACGCTACAAAACCTAGAAAATGACGAAACCCTTATCGTTCAATCTGGCAAACCCGTGGCCGTCTTTCCATCTAACCCTCAAGGGCCACGCGTTCTCATCGCCAACTCAAATCTTGTTCCAAAGTGGGCGACTTGGGACCACTTCAACAAACTCGATGCAGAAGGTTTGATGATGTACGGCCAGATGACGGCCGGCTCATGGATCTACATTGGTTCACAGGGAATCATCCAAGGGACCTACGAAACCTTCATGGCCGCGGCCCGTAAGCATTACGGCGCGATTGCCACACTCAAAGGAAAACTCGTTCTTACTGGCGGCGTTGGCGGAATGGGCGGTGCTCAACCACTCGCCGTAAAAATGGCAGAAGGCGTTTGCATCTGCTGTGACGTCGATCCCACACGCATCGAAAAGCGTCTCAAGATTAAGTACGTTGATGTGCATGCCAAAACATTTGATGAAGGCATTAAGCTCGCACTTGATGCGAAAACCAAGGGTGAAGCCCTTACCATAGCGGTGACCGGTAACGCTGTTGATTTCTTCGAGTACTTGCTCGATAAAGGAATCATTCCAGACCTGGTCACAGATCAAACCTCAGCACATGATCCTTTGAATGGTTATGTTCCTGGTGGAATGACTTTGGATGAAGCTGCTGATTTGCGTAAATCAAACCCAGCGAAATACACCGAGCTTTCGTATGCCACCATGGCCCATCATGTAAGCATCATGGTGGCCTTCATGAAAAAAGGCGCTCACGTTTTTGATTATGGAAATAATCTCCGTGAAGGCGCACGTATCGGCGGATGCAAAGAAGCTTTTGCATTTCCTGGTTTCGTTCCCGCCTACATTCGCCCTCTTTTCTGCGAGGGCTCGGGCCCTTTCCGTTGGGTGGCACTATCAGGTGACCCGGAAGATATCCGCTTGACTGACA
This sequence comes from Bacteriovoracaceae bacterium, assembly GCA_021732585.1. GTDB lineage: Bacteria > Bdellovibrionota > Bacteriovoracia > Bacteriovoracales > Bacteriovoracaceae > UBA6144. The sequence goes on along the minus strand of JAKFUR010000072.1, from coordinate 13,441 downwards.
AAGCACTGATGGAACTTTTTCCAGAGAATAAACCCATGGTTAACTGGCTTGAGAAAGCCGGGAAAATGATTTCATTCCAAGGGCTGCCTTCACGCATCTGCTGGCTTAAGTATGGTGATCGTGAAAAAGCCGCTTTGTTATTTAACAAACTCGTTCGTGAGAAAAAGCTTAAAGCACCAATCGTGATCGGGCGCGATCACCTTGATTGCGGCTCCGTGGCATCACCCAACCGTGAAACTGAATCTATGAAGGATGGCTCTGATGCTGTTTCTGATTGGCCGCTTTTAAATGCCATGATCAATATCAATAATGGCGCCTCGTGGATTTCACTTCATCATGGCGGCGGAGTCGGCATGGGTTACTCGCAACACTCAGGTATGGTTATCTTGTGTGACGGTACACCTGAAATGGATGTTCGACTCTCGCGTGTTCTCAATTCGGATTCAGGAATGGGAATCGTTCGTCACGCTGACGCCGGTTACGACATTGCTCTCAAAATTGCGCAAGCGCCCAGCACAAGGATTAAGTTTCCATCTCTATGATTAAAGCTTTGGTCTTTTTTATTCTGGCCGGCTGTTCATCGAATGCTTTTCGATTACCCACTCCTTTACCGTCTTCCGGTGAGGAGTTTTGTCAGCCTCACTATGATAAAGCCTTTGCAAGGCTTCCAAAGAGCAGACGCCTAAATAAAACAAAGTACAATTACCAAGAACTTAACGTGGGTCTCTCGCAACGAGCGACCCAATGTTACCAAGACTACATCGAGAAAAATCTGGATCGCCAACAAGGGCGTGTGGCCTGTGTGACTTTTCTCATTGAGAAAGACGGCATCAGTCAGATCGAATTTGCAGACGTGGGAGTCTTTAATCCCCCTCAACAAATCAAAGACTGCACTGTTGCTTATTTAAAATCTGCCAAATCAAATTTCAAAGGCAAGGACAGTGTGTTTGTGGAACAAACCATGGTGTTCTTTTCAAGGGCCGTTCAATGAAAGCACTCATTTTTATTCTACTTTTTTCGGGCTGCGCGCACAAAGACATGAACATCAAGCAAGCCATGAAAATGTGTCGCAAAATTCTTGGTCCAGCACAAAACATGCCTAAGCCTATTCCCAGGGATCTCGCCGTTGCACAAAAAAATGTTTTAAGTTTCATTGGAGATTGCTATCGGGAGCACGTTCAGCGCACCAAGGATCCGCGCGACTACGTGACTTGTGCAGTCGCCACCTATGAACCGAAGGTTCGCCCAAAGATCTTAATCGAAAGTTCTCCGGAACTCATCCTTCCTGAGATTGTTGTTCAGTGTGTCAATCAAAAATTCAATAAACAAAAAACTTGGCCGAAGGTCAAAAAAACTCAACGTCTCGAGTTTGTGTTTCATCACATTGCTGTGACCAAGGGATAGGATGAAGGTCTACCGCAATCTCGCGCAGATTCTCACTCTTAAATCCGCTCACGCTAAAGATGGTCGGCGTTTAATTCCCGCCGATCTTTCACTCATCGAAACTGGCGCTATCGCCTTCGATGAAAGTAAAATTCTTTTGGTTGGGCCTGATGCTGATCTCCCCGAGATCTATCATTCAATTCCAGCTTTTGACGGAAAGGGCCACGTCCTCACACCTGGCCTGGTAGATTCACATACTCATCTCGTCTTCGCGGGAAACAGAGCTCGTGAGTATAGCGCTCGATTGAATGGTGCCGACTATCAGGCCATAGCCCAAAATGACGGTGGCATTCTTCACACCATGAGTAAGACCCTCGCTTGTAGCGAAGATGAACTCTTTACTGCTTCAGTAAAAAGACTTGAACGTATTATGTCTTACGGTGTGAGAGCGATTGAAATGAAGACTGGCTATGCCCTCACCATTGAAGGTGAGATGCGCTTGCTTCGTGTAGCCGCCCGCCTTAAAAATCACTACAAAGGTCAGCTACAAATCATCTCTACATACATGGGCGCACACGCTGTTCCAGCGCAATATAAAACCTCTGCTGAATTCGTGAGCGCAGTTGTACTTCCGGCGATGGAACAGGGTCATGCGGAAGGTTTGATCGACGCAGTTGATGTGTTTCATGAACAGGGTTATTTTAACTCGAGTGACACTGAAACCATTTTCAAAAAAGCACAATTACTAGGACTGCCTTGTAAAATTCATGCCGATGAATTTCAAGACAACGGCGGTGCGGAACTCGCAGCGAAGTATAAAGCACTCAGCGCAGATCATTTACTCAAAGTGGGTGATGCGGGCATTGCTGCACTGGCCTCATCAAAGACTGTCGCCACACTGTTGCCGGGCACTGCTTTCTTCCTGGGCAAAGATCTTCCACGCGCGCGCGCGATGCTCGATGCAGGCTGCAAAGTAGCTATCGCGAGCGACTACAATCCTGGATCCTCCCACGTAGATAATCTTTTGCTGGTGGCGTCCATTGCAGCACCCTCTCTAAAAATGAATCAGGCCGAGCTTTGGTGCGCCATGACCCTGAACGCGGCAGCGGCCCTCGGGCTGAAAGACCAGGGGGCGTTGATTCCGGGCCACCGTCCGATTTTTTCACTTTTTAGGGCCGAAGACTTAGCAGAAATTACGTATAATTGGGGGGTTAGCCTCTCTCGCCCCCTCCCCTAAGCCCCTTACCTTTTTACAGACCCCCAGCGTCCTCAGGCCGAGGACAGCTAGAATGGGGCATGCGGAATTTCCTAATTCTCACAACATTGCTCATCACTTCACTGGCCCACGCCAGCCGCCTCCATGAAGTGCGTACTCTACTTGAGAGCAGTGTCTATGCATGTCCGGATCGCATTTGGAAAGGTGTGGACTGGAGAGCGGCTCGCATAACATTGGTTTCACCAAGCACAGGATCAGGCATTATTCTTCAGCACGGCAAAGTAGAATCTCTCAGCAAAGAAGAAAGTGAAGCCTTCACGACTGACTACGAAATCAAAAATAAGAGCGTAACGGTAAACGTGGATTATGCTCAGTCTTCAACCGAAGCCTTCTCTCTTTTAGTACACGAAGGTTTCCACTCTTTCGGCCAAGATGATTTTGAGCAGTCAACAGAGGGCCGCACAGAAATCTATCCCTCTAAGTACGAGCCACGCCTTGAGCGCGAAGAGCTCACACGTTCTTTGATTTCTCACTTCCGCGGTGAAGCCGGCGCTCTCCAAAAAGCAGCAGCCTGGCATCGCCGTCACGCGAGCCACAAAGAACAGTTGGGCAGTGATGTGATTGAAGGTTCAGCTGAATACGTTGAAAAAGTCGCTTCTGTTATTGCTAAACTCGGTTGCGATGTTTCAGAAAAGGTTTTGGTCGATCAAGCTGTTGAGGCAATTGCCGAACACGGCGGTGCCTTTGATAAAGAACAAGAGCACTACCGCGTCGGTGCACTTGCATTCTTACTTGCCCGTCCGCAGTTACAGAAAGTTCTCTCAGAAATGGATGATGACATACTTCCACTGGATATCGTTCTCAGGGGTGTGAAGCTCGACGACACTATTTCCCCAGATACACTTCTAGACCACGCTGCGGAAATGACCGTTTCGATTTTCAATCGCAAAGCTGAAGATGTTATTAATCCGATTAAAGAACATATTGCCGCCAACAAGGATTTAGTATTTGTGCCCTTCAAAAGTTTGGTGGGTTCATTTAACCATGCTGGCTCGTTCAAAACAGAAGAGCTGGTTTATTTTGGAAATCTTGAGATCACGACAAATGGTGGAAAGCTAGACGGACACGGTTTTAATGCCAAGGCCTGTGGAAACCAGCAGGGATTCATGGTTGTTACTGACCAAAAGATTGAACCCACTCAGCAGGGCGACACCTATCTCAATTCTAAAGTTATTTGCCTTTAACGGCACTGTCGACTTTTGCAACAAAATCCTTATCCATGAAATCGAGATTTTTGTTTGAGACGTGAATGACTTTTCCATTCACGTAAATCAACGAGAAAGGATAAGCAGTCACCAGAAATTTATCGCTGATTGCTGACTTTGGATCAATTACATGATGGAAATCGAGATGGTATTTCTTTTTGGTTTTTTCAACTAACTGCTCAGCATCTTCTTCATCGCCATTGATGCCCACGACGGTCACGCGATCCCCATACTTCTTCTGGAATTCCACGAGGGAGGGGAACTCTTTAAGGCACGGCAGACACCAGCTGGCCCAAAAATTGACTACAACGATCGGTGACTTCAGGGCCTTGAGCTCAACCACCTTTTTATCGAGGGTGGTGAGTTTGGTCTCTTTAAAGAGGTTCTCAAAGAGCTGATCTTTCTCTTTAGATTCAGTGACCTGTTGCGCATTCAGATGAAAGACGTCCCAGCCGATTTGCGCCGAAAGAAAGCCACAAAAGCCCATAATCAAGATAATTGGTGGTAGAAACTTCTTCATGGAAATGGACCTCGGAGTTTATCATAATAACAGAGTCGGAGGATGACCATGGAATCGGGGAAAATCGTTCCCAAAAAGAAGAAGAGCAATCAATCAGGGCAATCCCTGGTCGAGTTCGCTTTGCTGCTCCTCGTGATCGTCCTGCTTTCATTCAGTTTCATCAGCATATCTAACCGAAATTTGGGCCGCCTCTGGGAAGCCTATGTGCGTCTTATCGTAGATGACCCCTCGCAAAATGGCTCACTCACCATTCCGAATTAAGCTCTTCCTATCCATTTTCCATCAACACCCGGGGACTCTTTATGGGCCAGTACGTACTCGCAATTGATCAAGGAACAACCGGAACAACCGCTTTGCTGATTGATGCTCAATCACTTGAGATCGTCGCTGAGGGCTCACAGGACTATCCGCAGATCTATCCCAAACCAGGATGGGTCGAGCATGACTTGAATGAGATTTGGCGCACGGTGAGTTTCACCGTGAGCGAGGCGCTTAAAAAAGCGAACGCTAAAGCGACTGACGTCATGGCGATTGGGATCACCAATCAACGTGAAACAACCTGCGCTTATGACAAAACAGGAAAACCTTTGGCGAACGCGATTGTGTGGCAAGATCGCCGCACCTCTGCGTTCTGTGCCGATCACAAAGACTCCTTCAAAAATAAATACACTCCACGCACCGGTCTTCCCCTTGATCCTTATTTCTCAGGATCAAAAATGAAGTGGTTGCTCGAGAATGTGCCCGCAGTGAAAGCTGCTGCTGACAAAAAAGAATTACGTCTTTCTACTATCGATACTTTTGTTCTCTACAAACTCACACAAGGTGAATCCTTCGCGACAGAGCCATCAAACGCCAGTCGCACACAATTATTGAATCTTGAAACGTATCAGTGGGACGAAGAACTCTTACGCTTCTTTGGTGTACCAGCAGAAGCCCTCCCCAAAGTGCAAGATACGTTTGGTGAATTTGGTAAAACGAAAGGTCTCGATTTTCTTCCTGATGGTATTCCTGTCGCCTGTCTCTTCGGCGATCAGCAGTCGGCCCTCTTTGGTCAAGCCTGTCTTAATGTAGGCGATATTAAGTGTACCTACGGCACGGGTGCGTTCTTGTTGGTGAATACTGGCGAGAAACGTATAATTTCAAAGCAAGGACTTCTCACCACCGGCGCTTACGCTTTTAAGGGGAAAAAAGTTTACGCGATGGAAGGCTCAAGCTACATCGCCGGTGCGGCCGTGCAATGGTTACGCGATAATCTCAAAATTATCGACAAGAGTTCTGAGGTTGAGAAACTTGCGCGTGAAGCGACTCATGAACAGATGGAGCATCTTTTGTTCTTCCCTTATTTCGCCGGCATTGGAGCTCCGTACTGGGTGCCTGAAGCGAAAGCGTCACTCCTGGGCATGACTCGAGATACGGGTACAGCTCAGATTGCACGCGCCTGCCTTGAAGGTATCGCTCTGGCGGTGAATGATTGCGTGGAAGCTTTTCAGAAGGATTTAGGAAAACTCAACGACATTAAGGTGGATGGCGGTGCCACGGCGAACAGTCTCCTAATGCAGTCCCAGGCCAACTTTTCCGGAAAAAAAATTCTTCGTCCAAAGAATATCGAAACAACCGCCTATGGTGCGGCCCTTGGTGCCTTGGTTGGTCTTGGCAAAATCAATCTCGACGATGTAGGTAGATTGTGGAAATTGGACCAAGAGTTCAAGCCTGATAGCGGTGCCCACTACTATCATAAAAAAGCGGACCAATGGTCGCGCACGATCAAGAGGCTTTATCTGTGAGAGTGATCATTGGCGGTCCAGGTGGGCCAAGAAGAAGTGGCGGAATTCCTTGGTGGCTGATTGTCGGCGGCCTGGGATTCTTGGTTTTCGGCGGATGGAAGGGTTTTTTCGGCGCTATCGCTGGTGTGATCTTAATTCCCATCGCCTTGCTGATCACCTTCGCTCTGGGCTTCTTCGTCTGGTCCATTTATCTCACCAAAAAGCACGGCAAAAACTATCAACAACGCTCACCATTTGAGTTTGAACGCCGCCAAGAAGAAGATACGAGTCGCCACACGACAGTGATTGAATCAGAAGCCACAGTCGTGCGCTCGGAAGACGAACGCTAGAACAGCATTCCCTTAAGGTCTGCCGCACGCTTGATTCCTTGAATCTCAATCTTAAATTTTCCGGCAAACTCTTTGGCGGCACGCTCTGAGGTAATGACTTTTTTGTAGTTCATCTGTGAAGCTTCGCGCAAACGTGACTCCATCATCGGTACCGTACGAACCTCTCCCGTAAGACCCACTTCTCCCAAAAAAAGTGTCTGCTGTGGGATCGCCTTAGCATAATAAGAACTCAATAGAGACGCTACGACACTCAAGTCCGACTCACGGCCCTGCAGCTTTAATCCACCCACGACGTTGACGTAGATGTCGTTATAAGAAAGAGGAATTCCCACATATTTATCAATCACGGCCACAAGAAGGGCAACACGATTATTGTCCAATCCTTGAGTCACACGACGACCGGTACCAAATTTGTTTTCAACAACGAGGGCCTGAATTTCCACAAAGAGCGCACGTGTGCCTTCCAGAATACAGGTCAAACTTCGTCCGAAAGAATCTGGCAGTGTTTGATCAAGGAAATACTGAGATGGATTCGCCACTTCATGCAAACCACTTTCTCGCATTTCAAAAATACCAATCTCATTGGTATTGCCAAAGCGGTTCTTCATTGAGCGCAGCAAACGGTACTGCCCGTATTGATCACCTTCAAAATAAATAACTGTGTCCACCATGTGCTCGAGGATCTTCGGGCCGGCGATACTGCCCTCTTTCGTTACGTGGCCAATGATGAAACATGTGAGACCTAAAGACTTGGTTTGGTTCATCAACTCGTAAGTCACCTCACGAATCTGAGTCATCGTTCCAGCGGGAGAATCGAGCTGACCAGAGACTGTAGTTTGAATGGAGTCGACGACCATAAAATCTGGCTTAATTTCTTTCAACGCTTCAAGCACACGTTCCCAGCGGGTTTCATGAAAAATGTAAAAATCTTCACTCGTAATCCCTAAACGCTTACAGCGTTCTGCGATTTGCGCTTCTGACTCTTCGCCTGATACATAAAGAATCTTCGCGGCCTGCTTCTCTTTGAGAAGAGCGCCACAAACTTCCATGAGGAGCGTTGATTTACCAATACCGGGCTCCCCGCCAATCAGTGTGAGTGAGCCGCGAGTAATCCCGCCGCCCATCACGCGATCAAATTCTTTCCCGCCCGTTTCAAGGCGAGCGTATTTTTTGAGCTCGACCTTGCTGATGGTCTTGGGTGCCGAAAAAATAGAATTCTCACCGCGCACCACCGCTTTCGCCGTGAACTTGGGGACCACTTCACCTTCTTCAAAGGTGTTCCATGTTCCACAGTCTGGGCAACGGCCCAACCACTTAGGAGATTGGTAAGTACAGGATTGGCAGGTGAAAACGGTTTTGATCTTGGCCATGGTTACGCTCCAATGAGCTTAAGAAATTTTTCTTCGGTGATCACTTGTGTGCCCACTTCCATGGCTTTTTTATACTTAGATGAGGCGGGATCGGTATCATTTGTCAGCAAGTAGTCGGTATTTTTCGAAACCGAACTCACCATAATGCCACCGTTCTTCTTGATGAGCTTTTCAATGTCTCCACGAGGAACAGAAAGCGTTCCCGTTATGCAAAATTTCTTACCCTCTAATACGCCACCGCTTACGACTTCCGGAGCGAAAATGGTAACACCTGCTTTCTCAAGGGCCTTAATGAGTTTTTTCTTAGATTGAATTGAACCTACAATGTCAGTAGCGCTCTTTTCAGCAAAGCCATCAATCGATGAAAGTGTCGCAACATCAAGCGCCATGATCTTCTCAAGTGTGTTGTGTCCATGGGCGACGATCTTCTCTGCTTTTGTCGTTGAAATGCCATCAACTCCAAGTGCCGCGAGAAAAACCACAAGATCAAGCTTTTGTGTCTTTTGAATATTCTCAAAGAGCTTGGTCGCCATCTTGTCTTTAACTTTATCGAGGGTCAGAAGTTTTTCAACAGTGAGCTTATAAAGATCAGGGATATCCACTACAAGACCCATGGTGATCATCTCTTGCAGACGTTTCTCACTGAGGTCCTCAATATTGGCCTGACGAATCCAATGAAGGATTTTCTCTAGCTGTTTACCAGGGCACTCATCGTTCAAGCAGAACAAACGAATATCTTCTGCTTTGACCTCACCCTTACAGCTAGGACATTTTTTAGGAAGCGAAGGTTTTCCCTCAACACTCTGGGTTACGGCCAGAAACTTCGGAATCACTTCCCCTGAGCGCACGATTTCAATCTCATCACCGGGTTTAAGTGAGAAACCAATGACGACGCCCATGTTATGAAGTGTCACCCGATTAATCGTTGCACCAGAAAGCTCCGTGGGCTCAATCTCAGCAACAGGAGTGAGAATTCCATTACGTGACACCTGCCAAGTGATCTCATTGATCTTGGCATTCTTGGTGACGCCTTGAAATTTGAACGCAAGCTTGTAGCGTGGGTGATGACTGGTTTCACCCAACTCTTCATGAAGGCGAAGGTCATCTAAAACAAAAACTAAGCCATCAATGAGATAATCACCCTCCGTCATAAATGTTTTGGCTTCTTCGACTCGTTTCTCGATGGATTTTTCGGATGTGTGCTTTTCCCAGTCGGGAACAGTGAAGCATTGGGCCTCAAGCAACTTTAATTTGTCTTCTTCAGTCTTAACTTTTGCACCGATAACATCAAAGGCCTGAAAGCTAAGATGACGAGAGAAGGTAATATGTTCTTTGCGACCGAGAAGACCTGCTACAATATTTCTCTGCGATGTGGGCTTTTCAAGTTTCTGTGCCGTCATTTCTTCAGCAATCGCATGAAACGCAGATTCACGACAAAAGATCTCGCCACGAACTTCAATCGACAGCGGCTCTTTCAAAGTCTTAGGAATGTCATTGATATAGGCCGCTTTCATAGTGATGTTCTCACCTTGACTGCCATCACCACGAGTCTTTGCCATCACAAGATGACCTTCCTCATAAATGAGCGAGCAGCTTGAGCCATCAATTTTAAATACGCTTACGAGGCTTCCCTGCTCAAGAAAATTAACGAGATCTTTCGTCTCATAGGTTTTTTCAAGCGACAGCATTTTCTTTTGGTGAACGACTTTTTCAGTAGAGTTGTCTGTGGGACTTCCCACTAAAAAAAGAACGGGATTGTCGGGATCTAGTTTCTTGAGTTGGTCTTCTAGCTTGTCGTAGGTTTCATCTGAAATTTCGGCACGCCCTTGGTAGTAAAGGGCCTTGTGCCGCGTGATCTCATTTTCTAATTCTCTTATGCGCTTTGCGCTCATAACCCATGCCGACGGTTGTAATCTTTTAAGGCGGCCGCCACTTGGGGCGCCAGCCAAACCGTAGCAATAATATTAGGAATCGTCATGAGTGCATACGCAATGTCGATGAGATTGAGAACGTTGTCCATTGCAAGAATAGAGCCCACCATGATCGTGCCAATGTACCAGGCTTGAAACGGAACGATTCCTGTTCCACGACGACCCTTAAACAAAAAGTCCCAGCATTTTTGGTTATAGTTCGCCATTCCAAGAATCGTTGAAAAGGCAAATAGTAAGACACTAATACCAAGCAAGTAGCGTCCTGCCGTACCAAGATTTTTTTCAAAGGCAGCGATTGAAAGTTGAATACCTGAGAGCTGCGGGATTCCTGTTTCGTGAAATGAAACTAAGATCACTAGGGCGGTGAGTGTACATATGACAAGAGTGTCCAGCAGGGGGCCGAGCATAGATACATAGCCCTCGGCGACCGGTTCATTGGTGCGTGAATTTGAGTGAGCCATCGGTGCCGTGCCCAGTCCTGCTTCATTGGAGAATGTGGCGCGCTTGATTCCGGTGACCATGATGTGAATGAATCCATAACCCAAGCTTCCGTAAAAAACGGAACTGGTTGTGAAGGCATGTCGGAAGATATCAACAAACACTGCAGGAAGCATCTCAAGATGCCTCCCCAAGATCACGAGACAAGTCACAACATAAACTACACTCATCGCAGGCACAATCGCAGAGCACGTATCAGAAAGACGTTTCAAGCCTCCGCGCAGAACCCAAAGAGTAAGAACAGAAAAGAAGAGTCCAGACACCCAGCCCGGAAAACCATATTCAAGCGTTATGAAAGTTCCTAGTTGATTAATCTGAAACATTGAAAGAGTGCCAACCATCCCGCAAATGGCAAACATCACGCCGAGAAAATGCATTTTTTTGGGAAGGGCACCCGTGATTGTGTACATCGCCCCGCCCTGAACATCTCCACGATAGTCTTTTCCGCGATGGATGAGTGCCGAGGTGCACTCAAAAAACTTTGTGTTCATCCCAATAAACGCCGCAATCCACATCCATACGATCGCGCCTGGACCGCCTTGTGAAATTGCAATCGCCACACCGGAGATATTGCCCAGACCAACAGTTGCCGCAATTGCATTGCAGAAGGTTTGAAAGTGGGAGATCTGACCTTGTACATTGCCCACTTCTTTGTGACCAAGAAGTCTTACGGCATGGATAACGCCTTTAATGGGAAGAAAGCGTGAATGCCAAAGCAAAATAAAATTTGCCACAAAAAGAAAAATAACAAGCGGTAAGCCCCAAACAATGTCTACGATCGACGCAATAAGTGCACTCATATTAAAAATTCAAACTCGTACCGAGTTTGACCCCCGTGTCTTGCGCTGAAACTGATTTAATATCACCACCGAAGGTCGCCTTGGCACTTGTCATTTCAAACAGAGCATCGAGCGTGAGTGAGGGACTGTACTGATACTTTACACCCATCTCAAGTTGAAGCCATGAGGTTGTCTTGGCCGATCCGTAGATTGAATCATCATTGTTAAATGTGGCAAAAGGAATGAATTCCGCACGCAAAACACCGCGATACTCACGCCCAACCGGGAAGTTTGTTCCAACGCCTAAGTTAAATCCGCTGATACCAAATTCACCACGGCCATCATCTTCATTGAAATCTGCTTTATAAAGATGAGATACGTAGCCGCCGTAGAAATCAACTTGCGGGCCATAGAAGAAGCCCAAAGGAAGATACTTGTATCCGCCACCGAGCTTGAAGGAGCCACGCTGATAATCTGATTTTGAACTTTCAAAATTTCCAGAAGACTTTTTAAGTGTGCCCAAAGAGCGCCCGAGTTCCATATGCCCAAACCAGTTTCTGGTGACCCACGCTTCAATACGTCCCTGAAATCCGAGCATCAAGCCGCCGAGACGCTTGGTGCCGTTGAATGATGTTCCGTGAGAAGACTGGCCGGCCGTCAGGTAAAGTGAAGCGATTCCAAGCTTACCAAAGGAATCCTTGGGGTCTTGTGGATAGCGAAGTTCATCAAGGGTTTTGTCGTCTTTCAACGGCTCAAGACGAACCCAATCACAGGGTTGAAGTTTTGTTTCGCTCTTATAAACTTTTACAACACCCAGAGCTTGATTATCTGAGATGCTAAAAATTTTGCCACTCGCGAGTGAGCGGGCTTCCCACTCAACAACTTTTTTAAGTAACGGATGTTTCTTAACACCCTTAAGCCTCTTCGCCGTGAAATCTTGACCCATCTTGATCGAATAACCTTTCCCAATATCGAGGGTTATTTGATCACCCAAGATTCCTGTGATCTTTCCATCATAAGGAATAATTTTTCCATAAATCTCAAGCCAGTTACGCACTGTTTGAACGGCCACTTCAAGATCATCTTTGTTCAGAATAGATCTCTCAGAAAAAAGAAGATCCTCACCATTTGTCCCGATGACATCAAGCTGAACTTCTAGAGTGCCGATTTCTTTAACAAGATTAATACGAATAATTGAACCAGATTTTAATCTTTCCGCAACTGTACGAATAACTTCGGGAGACTTAAGATGTTGCGGGAGATTTTCGCGGTAGCGGCTAAACACTCCCAGCAAGTCTGAGTTGGACTGATACTGGCACCAGGTGTTGTCGCGCAAATAAACTTCAAGCTCTGCAAACACTTTTGTACCCAATGCACCACCAACGCCATCAAAGATGGGAAGCATGGCACAGCGGCGCATGGAATATCCATCTTGCGCAAAACTTGCAAACGCAGAGAGCAGCATAACGAGAGTGATAAATTTTTTCACAGGCGCATTTCTCCCGGGGCCTCTGCTCCACCTTCGTAAAGACGAATCAGCATACATGCTTCATCTAATTCTTCTGAAAGACGTCTGTTGTCTTGTTGCAGACGTTGCATCTCTAAACGAAGCGCCAAGAGATCTCCCTCTTTGCGCGTAGCAATCTCTTGCACACCAGTGTGTGTCCAAATGAGATACTTTCCTTCGTGCTCTTTCCATTTGACCAAATTCGCCTTGATGTGGCGGCGAATTGTTGAGATCGACACTTTTTTGAAGTGTGAGTAGTCAAGAATGGATAACCAGGTCCCTTCCGTGTTGGCCATGATTCCTCCGTTTACCTATACTTCATCTTAGGAAAGACCGAAGAGGGTGTAAATTTTAGAATGAAAGCACTTAACTTAGATGAATTCAAAGGCAAGAAAATCGCCCTCGTTTGTTCGGGGGGCGTGGTAAAGGCAGCCGCTTGGCACCTTGGAGTGGCGCACGCCCTTGAAGAGCTGGGATTTCACCTAAAAAGCAACAAAAGCACTCAGGAATTATCCGGTGGTCCGCGCCCTCTCGAGATTGGAACCTATGTAGGTTCATCGGCGGGTGCGATGACATGCATTTTTTTAGCTGCCGGCTTCACACCTCAAGATGTTATTCAATCTACCCTGGGTTATAAAAACTCTCGCTTGAAGTCCATCACTTATCGCGACATGTTCCACGTTCGCCGCCATAAGATTCGCCCCACTAAAAGCGAATACTGGCTTCCCTTTGAAGAGTTTCCCATTCTGTTCAGAAATATCCTCAAACCATTTTCTAGTTTTTCTGGTTTCTTCAGCACCGAAGGTGTTCGCCAATATTTATTAAAAAATGTTTTAGAAGACGTTGATCGTTTTGAAGA
>JAKFUR010000135.1 GCA_021732585.1 Bacteriovoracaceae bacterium | reverse complement strand
GGACCTCCGATAAGTCGGGGTGATGATATATATATAAGGGGTGCTTGTGCGCGTTCTCATTATCCTCGTTGTGCTTTTAGGGCTTACTGCTTGCAGTAAGAAAAGCGCCAAGGTGAAACTCGAGCTCACTTCATCTTTCGTGTTCGGTGGATCGGCAGCCGTGCAAGAAAAGTCTGAGGGTGGGTTGATGGTGTGGGGAATCTCCACTGATGGTGATAGCTTCTCACGCGTACTCAATGATAGCGATGCGATTGCGCTCGATATTCCCAACGGCAACTGGACCTTCTCGGCGGTGGCTTGGGATAGCGGTGACGGCACGATTATGGATAACGATGCTGTTCGATGTGCACGATCCACGGCGATGGAGCTGGATGGCGATGAAGTTTCGGTCTCCCTTAAATTGTCAGGGCCCAATTGTAATTCAGCGAATTTTCGTGGCCCGGCTTCCCAGATGGATACAATACTTCGTTTGCGAGTCTGCCAAGACACCACTGACATACTCACCGTATCCGATGAGTGCACCAACGATGCAATCGCTGTTAACCGTAAGAGTGGTAAGGCACCGATCATGTCGATTCTTGTGCGTCTCGAAGAATTTGATAAATTCGGAAGCACAGCGGAGCAACAAGGAGCGGGCCTTTCTCGATGTGTGGCTTTTGCCTCTAACCTAAATGGTCTGTGGCCTAATCCAACGGATCTCGTTATGCCGGTCGGAGACCCAGCGAATCCTTCAAGCACACCTTTTAGAACATCATTCGATCTTTATCCTGGCAGTCTCGACTGCGGCACTACAGGTCAAGCCGCCTTTAGCACTGTTACTTTGCCCCACGGCTTGGCTCCGAGCGCTGCGGGACATAAGTACTTCTCCGGTCCAACGTTGCATCACTTATATCTTAACATCCCAGACTCCCTTGTCTGTGGCAGCCGTGGTTCGCTGACTCCTTTTGCCGGTGGCGATGGATCCCAAGGGCATCCGCATCTTATCTGTTCAGCGAGCCAGCTGTACCGGATTCATGATGCTACAACGGATATGGATGATTCCTTTCGTCTGATGGTGGACATTAATCTCAATCCTTACTCAAAAGGTATTGCAGCGTCGGCACCGGCCTGCTGGACCGAAGGACAGAACTGGCAGCCGATTGGTTATAATGCGAGCTGCGCTCCGATCGCAGGCGGCTTCCGTGGCAGTTTCTTCGGTGGTGGTCACACCATTACCGGCATGCGCATGCGCATGGATACTGATGGTGTTGGCTTCATAGGAGAATGGTTTCCAGTAATTGATGGCCACATGATTTCAGGTTTGATTTTTGACAAACCAGAAGTTGGAGGTCAGTCGATGGTCGGTGTACTGGTCGGTCACAAGCCACTGGCCACAACCAATTATAGTTTGATTGCGAATGTTGAAGTTAGAGGTGGTGAAGTCGCTGCGGGTAAAAATGGAGTCAACTCATATTTAGGTGGCATCATTGGTTACGGTAAACGTGCCAATCTCCTAAGTTTGAAAACATCACGTTTGAAAGTCGAAGGAGAAGGAAGCTACATTGGTGGGATTTTTGGGCTTATGACAGGGAACCAAATAAATCATAAACTTGTTTCTCGCAGCTATGTCGGCGCTCCTGAATGGTCCACTGCGAGTTATGTCGGTGGTATCGGTGGACAAATCAGTAGTGATAATCTCAATCCGGGTCAATTTGGTGAGTGGGCAAGTGAGAGCATCGTCGTGGGATCACAGTATGTGGGTGGTCTCCTTGGTGATTGGGGCAGTACCCAACTTGGTTCTCCCACCTTCGCGCACATTGCACTTGGGCACGTCTACGCAGCGGGATCGATCACCATGCGTGGTCAAACTGCAAACCACCTGGGTGGCCTCTTTGGCACAAACTACGTCGGAGCCAATTTGAATAGGGCGTATTTCGCTGGAAGTCTACTCAATGATGCTCAAGATCCTAGCTGTGGTGGTAGTTGTAACATCGGCTGGATCAGCGGCTTGGCGGCGACTTTAGGCGCTACGAATGTCTATGTAGCGGAGGAAAGCTCTGGCGGTCATTTTTCAATCTTACCTAGGTCTGGAGCTGGGGACGCAGGGATCACAATCTCCGCACGCCAACCCCACAATGCAGTGGCTCCTAGTATTTATGATGTTTCCGCGATGTCTGGACTGTTGACTGCGGCGTGGGTTCATGAGCAAGGTGATCTTCCGCGCTTACTTTTCGAAAAGCATCCTTGCTCCAAAGACGCGGACGTCGATGGAATTACTCCACGGATGGCCCTGAGCGCACAAAAAGTAAAATGGGGTTCCGCCTCGAAACCTCTGATGATTTGTCGCAAAGATCAATTTGCAGAAATTGATGCCCACTTAGAGACTGGAAAAATCGGTGTCATCGTCGGTGCGCTTAATCTAGGTTCTAGCGCAGAGCTTGTTAAGCCGAGTATTCAAGAAGGCGCCTATCTCACTGGAGAAGGTGGCTACATTCACGGACTTCGTCGAGTTGAGACAGGCGGCACCTTATCGTGGGCACCGTTTGATACGATCTCAGGAACACTAAAGCATCTTTTAGTCGCTGGCACTTATCTTAAGAGTGAAGCGAGTGCGAACACGGGGTCGTCCATCAGCGGTTTAGCACTCGTGAACGATGGATATATCGAAGACGTGAAATTTCTGACAGGTTCGATATATCAAAATAACCCTAACGTCGTCGTGAGTGGTTTAGTTAGAACTAACACAGGCACTATGAAAGACGTGAGCTTCGAAGGCACACTGAAGGGTGGAGGGGAAATCTCCGGCCTCGTATCAATTAACAGTAGTACGATTCAAGATTCAGAAGCCTCTGGTCGACTGCTTCTCACGATCGCAGGAAATGACATCGCAGGCGTCGCGGGTGTGAACTCGGGGACAATTGAGCGAGTGACTGTTTCATTAAAATTCATCGGTAGCAGTTTCGCCGCTAACTACCTGGGTATGGTCGCAGTGACGAATAGTGGAACGATCCAAGATGTCCACGTAACCACAGAGGCAGACTGGAGTGGTCTTTTCGGAGCGAACGTATCACTAATTGTGGTAACGCAATCGGCAGGAAGCCCTATCCTGAAGCGTGTGGTAGTGGAAGGCTTTTTGCATACCCTCGATAACAGTGACAGCTATACGGATGGCGATTTGAACTTCGTAAAAGATCCTCTCGGTTCCATGACGTCGATGTTTGTTGTTCCTGGTGGCCGACGCATCACCGAAGTACAGACCTCCAATTGCTCTTCGTCCATTCTGACAGTGATGCCAGCACAGCTTTTGTCTTCATATCAGAATTCGGGCTTTTGGAACGGAAACTTGCTTGATGGATCAAATGTGGGCAACGTCGTATGGGCCTTGGTTGATGATCAGGATGGAAAGGTGACTTACGCACGAGTTGTAACTGGAAGCTACACGTCTAGCCTCGCATTGACTTTAGACAGGGATTGTTCCGAACTCGGTTTTCCTGGAACTCGTCGTGTAAGATTGGTGCATGACTTTAACGATAATCTAGCAGGTTCCATTGGCAGTCTCATTAGTGGTGAATATGTGGGCTTCACACCGGGCCCCGCGCCTTACAGTGTGGCAAATCTAACTGGCGATTGGGACGAGGATATACCGAACGCTCCTGTCGACGAGACTGTCATCGCCCGCGATACACCAGGCCAGGAATGGATACTAGATATCATGGGCGAGTTCTTAGGTGTAACTACGACCACAACGCCCAAGCCGATCTGGGAAGCCGATGGTAACGAAAGAATCGAACTCTTTAAGATTAAAAAGTAAACCGAAGGGGCTAGATAAGCCCCTTCAGATTTTCTTTCGAAGCATCCTCAACGACTTTGTGAAGTGAGCCCCCGTGGGAGTCCATCGTCACCACCACTGGGAATTTATCTACCGACAATTCCCAAATGGCTTCCGGTGAACCGAACTCTTCCAGATAAACGCCATCCACAGATTTGATTCGTTCCGCGAGAACCTGGGCTGCGCCACCGATGGCGTGGAAATAAACCGCGCCATACTGCTTGCAAGCTTCGAGAGTTTTTGGGCCCATGCCGCCTTTGCCAATCACACCAACGATACCGTGATCGCGCATGACTTGCCACTGGTACGGCTCTTCACGAATAGATGTCGTAGGCCCGGCAGCCGTCACGGTGTATTTGCCAGCTTTATCTTTCATCACCACGGGACCGCAGTGATAGATGATTTGGTCTTGCAGATTCACCGGGCTCGGATGGCCTTCGTGTAAATATTTATGAACCGCATCGCGACCGGTGAAAAGTTTGCCAGTGATCAACACCATGTCGCCGACTTTGAGTTTGCGAACTTCGTCACGTGAGAAGGGGTATTTGAGTTCGATCATATTAGTACAACCATTTTTTGAGTTTCATAGTTTTTGTGTCAATGACCACACCTTGGCGGCGGAAGGCCCAGCACATGTAGCTCACTGAGACGATGAATGAAGCGGGCACGCGATTGCGATGATCCATCAAGCATTCCAAAATCGTCGTTGTACCACCAAAACCCATAGGGCCGATGCCGAGCTTATTACAAGTTTCAACAATCTCTACTTCCAGGGCGGCGAGCTCTTTGATTTTTGAGCGTTCACCCAATTTGCGGAAGAGTTGTTTTTTAGCGTGAGCATGAGAGTCTGCGCGATCGCCGCCAACGCACACACCGAGCACACCTGGGCCGCAGCCTTTGCCCTGGGCTTTCACCACGGCATCAAGCACGACTTTACGAACGCCATCGAGATCACGGCCGGCACTCAAACCTGTGTCAGGAAGTGAGTATTGAGTGGAGACGTTTTCGCAGCCGCCGCCTTTAAGCATGAGCTTCACTTCGAGGGTTTTTGCTGAATGCTCCACGAAGTGGATTGAAGGGTGGCCGGCTCCGAGATTTGTACCCGCGTTTTCGCCAGTGAGAGAGTTCACTGAATTCTCGCGCAGGTAGCCTTTTTTAGTCGCAGTGGTCACGGCCTTATGAATTTGTTTAATGAACGGCGTCTGATGAAAACCTGGCGGATGGTAGATGTAGAACACCACAGTGCCGGTATCTTGGCACAACGGTTGGCTTTTGGTTTTTGCGAGGCCAATGTTATCGACAATAATATCCATCGCGTAAGACGCCGTCGTATTCGGCTTCTCAACTCCTTTGGCTTTTTCAATGGCGCGATTCACGTCGTTGGGGATCACAGTGCTGGTGACTCGAATCAATTCAATAAGTGATTCAATCGCCTGCTGATCAGGAGAGATTTTTTTTGTCGCTGTCTTTTTTTTCGCGACTTTTTTCTTAGTTTTTTTAACCACTTCAAAGCTCCTCAGAATGTCGATGCGTGGAGAATTTTCCCATGGTTTTGAGGCAAAAGCTAGACAACCTTGACGCCAAAAAAGATGCGCCCATCTTGTGTCTAGGACGTAAAACTTCGAGGAGGATTTATGCTGCAGTTCGAATTAAGACAACCAGACTTGAATCATTTTTTTGGCACACGCGACAACATTGTGCCGGCCTGCGAAATAGTGGACAGCGTTGGTGCCCTAACCTTAAGCCTTGATGTGCCCGGCTTTCGTAAAGAAGATATCGAGCTTGAGATTAAGGATCGTCAACTTCATGTCAGTGGGACGCGCTCCTTCAAGGCCCGTGATGAGAAAGACAAAGTCCTGCGCCAAGAACGACGCTTCGGGAAGTTTCACCGCGCCTTTGCTTTGCCGGATGGAATTGACGAGCAAGGCATCACCGCAAAATTTACGGATGGGGTTTTAGAGATCACTGTTCCAAAGACGGAAGTGGTGACTCGCAAAATCTTGGTGAACTGACTTTGACACATCCTTTGGAGACAGGTCATGCTGTCTTCAAAGGATTTTTATGACCATCATGCATGTTGAGTATCAAGGTAAGCTTCGCACCCGTGCTTTGCACATCGATTCCGGCGCTCAGCTTTTGACGGATGCGCCGAAAGATAACAATGGCGAAGGCCAGGCCTTTTCTCCTACTGACCTACTCGCCACATCACTTGCGAGTTGCATGTTGACCATCATGGGCATCAAGGCCCGTGCTTTAGATTTAGATATTGCCGGCACTCGCTGTGAAGTGGAAAAAATCATGCAGCCGAGCCCACGCAAAGTCGTTGAGATTAAGGTGAAGGTGACGTGGGGAGGGCAGGCGCTGTCTGCGGAGCAGAAGGCGGTGCTGGAGCAAGCGGCGTTGACGTGTCCGGTATTTTTGTCATTGGATCCGGCGCTGAAGAAGACGTTGAGCTGGGAGTAAGCGGCATCAACGCCAGCTTAATAGCTTCCTCAAGAGGAAGCTCCAGCGATAAGTGGGCCGCCTTCAGTGCGCGCTCAGTATTCACTCCACGGCCACTGGTGGATTTTTCCAGCAAGGCGACCAGGCCATCGCCCGTTTCTAATAAAATTCTTTTCAACTCAGCGGCTTTCAAATTTTTATTCAGCTGTAAGCAACGTGCGGCGAGATTCGCGACGTGTGGTGCGGCCATACTGGTACCGCTGGCAGGAGTTAGGGCCGAGCCCGTCTGTTGCGCGTAGACCGTAGGAATGACCGACATCACACCTACACCTGGTGCGCCGACATCAACAGTGCTCTCGCCCCAATTAGAAAAACTCGCGAGGTAGTCGCCATTCAGAGCGGCCACACTGATCACATGATCGCGGCGGATGCGGGAGGGGAAGTGATGGTGTTTGTCATTGTTCTGGGCCGAGTTACCCGCGGAGAAAATGAAAAGTGTGTTGGGGTAGCGCGCTAGAATACGATCGGCACGTTTGTAGATGGAGGCAAAATAAGAATCGGTAATTTCCTTGAGCTTAATCTCATCGAGTTCAAGACCTGTAATTTCTTTGTGCCATTCACCGAAGCGGCGTAAAATATGTTTTTCCGTCACACCGTAAGAGGCATTTACCACACGAATGTTATGATGATTGATCCACGCGAGCATCTTGCGCATCTTGCGAATGATACGTTCCTCCGAGAGCGAGACTTGGCGCCGAAACTCACTTTCTGAGTGACGTTGAATCGGGGAGAGTTTTTCAACGGTGGTTTCATCGACGACTAAGGTCGGTACATCAATGCCTAGCCCTCGCACCGGAAACACTTCAATCCCTTGGCCCTCGGCTAATAAAATACCCGTGACCATGGTGCCATGGGCCTGTTTCTTAAAGAGTCGGAGTTGTTCTTTGAAAAGTGGGTCTGTTTTTTTTCGTTCTATCCACTCACGCTCGTCGGGGGAAAGACCCTGCTGATGGGACTTCGCCTTGAGCGTGCGATAAAACAGTACTTCCTGCAGCGTGACACCTTCCATGAGGGAAGATTTAAGGTGAGCATTGTTGGTGAAATCCCAACCTGCAAAACCGGGCAAAGCGATGGCGCCCTCTTCGTCGGTTTCACCTAATTTGAGTCGCGGACGCAGGGCCTGGTTATCCAAGTCAAAGCCTGTATCTATGACGGCCACCGTGACAGTTTGCGCTGCGAGGGACAAAGAATAGAGGAGGAGCCACCACGTCCATTTCATGGGACCTATTGTGCCATGTCTGATACGCTTGTGACGCATGAAAACGCTGGCGCAAAAAATTCTTTTTCTTAAATCTCAGAGTTTAAAAGCGCTGGATCAGTTTTTTCAATTGCGTCCCATCACAGATGTAGAGCGCGATGGTGCTGACGTGCTGTATCTGAAAGGGCTCACGCCGGAAGCGCTTTATACTTCCTACCATGACCTTCTCGAGGTCATGCCTTGGCTCTACCAGCAAGGGGCGCGTCGCTGGTGTGATGTAGGCTGTGGGGTGGGGCGCACGTGTTTATTGTGGGCCTGGCTTTTTGAAGACGCTGAGGCCCATGGGGTGGAGCTCGTGCCGGAGCGTTTAGAAGAAGCACGCAGTGCCGCGCGCAGTTTACCCGCTCCCCATACTTATTGGATTGAAGGTGACTTCGCTTCTCCTTCGCAGAAACTGCCCGACGCCGATGTGTACTTTATTTATCTCGCGACTGGCCCGCAGCTGGATGCTTTGCTGACAAAACTTAAACGTCGATCAAGCCCCGCATGGGTCGTGGTGGTGGAATCGCACGGAGATTTAAAACCACGTTTGCAGTGGGAGGCCTGGTGGCTCGCACCGACGGCCACGCGGTTTGCTTTGCAATCTCAGCGGCACGATCCGTGGTTGCAAGTTTATCGAACACGGCCAGATCATCCGGTACTTTCACTGGAAGATGCTTGGGAAGGCCGCAGTGGACTTTTACCTAATGAACTCGCACTCCATCCTTCACCGCTAGGTTACCTGCTTGGAAAATCTTTTCAGCGGCACTGGGAGCTGGTGGTGGAAGAGTTCGCTGAGATGTGGACCATGGAGACGCTAGGTTTGACTTGGTTCAATCCTCAATCCATTCAAGGGGAGCATCCTCCACGACAAATTGAATGGACCAAGGTCAAACTCGGTTTGCGGCGTTTGCCGGAAGATGTGCCCTATCGCCAGTGGGCGGATTGGCGACGCCATGAGACATCGTTGCGGTATAGTACCGCTCACGCGGATGGGCGGCGAGTCAAACTGCGGAAGATTATTCTTTCACCCGTTCCTTGTCTGGAGTTTTCAGATGGGGTCCGCATACAATGTCAGGACCTCACTAACTTGGAAGAAGACAAATGAAAAACATTCTCTGCCTCTTGTTGCTCGTCTCTTGTGCTCACAAAATCAATCGCGACGGCGGACAGGCGAATTACGAACCTGTTGTTTTTGAGAGCCTAGGGCCGCAAGAGTTACCGACCTATGCGCAGACTGTTGTTGCACGCGAGACCCGTGATCCAGACGGGCCCAAACTCAGTGATTTCCGCAAAACACCGGCGGGAGAAATTCGCCGTGTAGGCCTGGTGGTTTTTGAAACGCAATTCCAGCCCACGCGTTCGGGCCTTGCCACGGATCGCAACGTTTACCTAAGTGCCCGGGGAAAGCAAATTCTTACCGAGCAGATGTGGGAGCATTGGTTGCAAGAGCTGCGTCGTCTTTCTGGCAGCGCACTTACTTGGGTGTCTCGCGCTGATTTGATGAAATCGAAGGCGTTCGCGTCGGGCGGGTTCCCGCAGCCGGATTATATTTTGAAGCATCGAGATGAACTCAGCGAAGCTGATGTGTTTTGGCGTGACCCAGGACAAAAAATTCCAGAAGAAAGTTTACTCCAACCGGCAAGATACCGCGATGTAGGGCTTTTACTCGTACCCGCTATCGAGCTATTGGGCGGTGCCAAGCCTTCGCAACATCAACATCATTGGATCAACGACATGGCCAAAGAGATGAACCTTGATGCCGTGGTGGTGGTATACCTCAGCGCTGAATGGCGCCGGGGCAGCGTCGACAAACGCACCCACGAAGTGATTCCAGAAGAAATGAAAATGTTAACTCAGGCGGCGGTGCTTTACCCATGGGGGAGTTACCACGAAGTGGGCGCTACTTTAGGAAAAAACAATCTGCCCAAGCTGAACGTACCGTTGGGCAGCTACAGCGCGAAATCCAATCTGCCAGTGAAGATCACTCTTACTAAAGAGGCAGAGACGCTGGACGCGGCCATGACGAATGTTATTGCTCCTCTCAAAACTCATATCACACGTCTTTCAAACTTAATGATCGAGCGTATGTTGACTGATATTCGTCAAACTCATCAGCCAGTCAGGGAATAGTTTTGCTGCGCGAGGAGTACCTTCAGCGGATTAAGTTCATCGTTCAGTTTGGACGAGGAATGCATTCGGTGGGTGCTCCTGCGCATTCGCTAGAAGCGGCCATGAATGCCCTCTGCGAGCGTCTTGGGCTTAAGGGCTCTTTCGTTTCTATTCCTACCGCCATTTTTTGTTCTTTTAGATTTCTCGATGAAGAAGTCACGCGCATCGCTCGTGTCGAGCCCAGCGGAATAAATCTCGGACGCCTCACCAAAGTCGATCAAGTCGCACAAGACGTGATCAGGAATCGTCTTGGAGTTGATGAGGGAAGCCAGCGGCTTGAGGAAATTTTTAATAATCAGGAATCATTTCCCGCGTGGATGACGATTCTCTGTTTCAGTATCACTTCCGGCGGCATGCTCACGTTATTTGGTGGAACTTGGGGCGATCTCCTTTCTTCGTTGTTGGTGGGAGCGCTGATCGGCATCCTGTCATTGCCCAAACATTTTGGACTTGTCTCACAACTCTACGAAGCCTTTATGGCCTTGGTGGCCACACTTTGCGCCTCACTCATGGCGAAGATCTCGCCGGACATTAATGTCAGTGTCGTCATTCTCGCGTCGCTCATTATGTTTATTCCCGGGCTCAACATCACCATCTCCATCGCTGAGATTGCTACACAGAATCTCACCTCTGGCACCTCGCGCTTGATGGGTGGATTCATGATCCTGCTCAAACTTGCGTTCGGTGTGTTTGTAGGCAGCAAGATCGCTGCACTTATTAGTGTAAATGGACTGGCCTATAGCTTCGCACCGATTCCAAGTTGGGTGATCTTTCTCACCGTGCCCGTGACAGCAGCGATGTCCACGGTGATTTTTAAAGCTGAGTGGCGTGAGGCCAAGTGGATCACGTTGGCCGGTGTGTTTGGCTATGCGCTCGCCAAAGTTGGAACCTTCTATTTTGGTCCGGAGATGGGCCTCTTCTTGGGAGGGCTTGGCGTGGGTGCTGGTGCCAATATCTTTGCCCGTGCGCGTTTGCGCCCGAGTTCCATTTTCCAATTCCCGGGTCTTATTCTCTTGGTTCCAGGCTCCATGGCCTACCGTGGATTGTCCTATCTTTATGCCCGCGATGTGGTGATGGGTTTTGATACCGCCTTCACCATGTTGGCCCTGGCGTTCTCTTTGGTCATAGGCGTTTTTGTCGGGAACTTGCTGGTTAAGCCTCGTGCGAGCTTCTAACACCTAAAAAACCCGCGTCCGATGAGGATATTTTCATTTTCTCAAACGGCAGGAATTACCCTTCGGCCGTTCTATCATCAGGCTCTTTTTTCCCCTTCCGATCAGTCTAGTAACTCACTAGACCGGAGGGTTTATGAAAACGATTTTTGCAGCGATTTTCGCCTTTATCGCATTCCAAGCGGTAGCTCAGGATGCGACACAGAACTTCGACCATAATGTGGTGTTTCGAGATTTCACAGAGAAGAACAAAGAGAAAGTAGTGAAGGCGCTCGATCAAATCGTCGCCGTCGTCGAATCGGAAGAATTCCGCCAAATCGTTTTGAACTTCAAAGACAACAAAGGCAAAACGGCTTTCTTAGAAAACAACGGTTTTACGAACGAAGAGATTTACGAACAGATTCTCGAGGGCGCCGAAAAACTTCGCCCGACACCGGATCGTACGATGGACTTGGATATCACGTGGTACTACAGCTGGAGAAGCACCGTGGGTTACACTTACGCGAACTCACCACGAATCTGGGTGAACTCAAAGTTCTACAGTAAGTACGATACCGCATCAATCTCACGCAATCTGTTCCACGAGTGGACACACAAGCTGGGCTACGGCCACGTCTCGAGCACGAAGAATCGTCCATGGACAGTGCCTTATGGACTCGGTAGCAAAATGGAAGAACTTGTTCGCAAACGCATGAAGCAAAATCTCTAATCCTAAAAAGGCCTTCTTGGGAAGGCCTTTTTATTAATCTCTTCTTAACAGATTCCGATACATTTTCATGGCGACCTTCTTCGGACATTGTCTCATTGTCGAACGGGACATGTTTTTTCTCGATCGACTCAAAACAGAAATTGCTGCGAAAGATTCGCCGTTAATTATCACCCAAACATTTAAAGACGCTTTGAATGCTCTCAAGAAGCCACAGAACTGCATCAAGGTTGTGTTGGTGTCGCAGAGTTTTGGTATGGCTGAGATCGCACCGTTCATGGCGCAGGTGAAACAGTTGGCGGGGGGCATCCCTTGGATTCTGTCAGTGCATCAGCCGCGTTTTTTGTTGAGTGCAGAAGAACTCGCGAAACAGGGCTTCGCGGCCCAGCTAGAAAAGCCCGAGGACGTGGCATCCATTCTCAAACTGCTCAAAAAGATTTTTCCCGAGAGACACAGCTGGCAGGGCATTGAGGCGAGTGAGGAAGAAAAAAATGAAACTCTGGATCTCAAGGATCAGGACTTCATGCCGATCGCCACGGATGATTTCCTGCTCACAGACAAGTGCTTCTTTAATGTGTTCGTGCGTCTAGCGCCAAACAAATTTATTAAGATTCTGAATGCCGGCGATGCCTTTGATTCGGACTTTGCAGAAAAGTATAGCGACAAGAAGATCTCGTCATTGTGGGTGCCGAAGTTAGAGCATCATCAATACACGCATCTCAGTGAAAAAAATGCGGCGTCAGGGATCCAGCGACACAGTCCAGATACTGCTCGAAGAATTGCCCATCTCGGTGACAACGTCGCCCAGGCCCTGGGGCGCGTGGGAATCTCAGAGGATAATCTTCTTTATGCAGATCGTTTTCTGGGACATTCTATCGACTTCCTTCGTCAGCAAAGAATGCAAGGCAACAGCTACGCCGCCTTGCTGAAAGAATTGTGTGATGCCGAACATCCTGCGGCCGTGGCGGTGATCGCTGGTCTGTTGGCCAGTCAGTTGGGCTTTGAATCGACCAAAGCGATTAAGGTCGTGGGTTTAGCGGCCTTGCTTCATGATATTGGCATCTATCACGAACGCCCCGACTTTCCGGCGGAGGATCCGCTCACATTGACAGGTGCAGATGTGGAGCTTTACCAGCGGCACGCGCAAGAGGGAGCGGAGATTTTAAGAAAGATGGAGTTGTTTGATGAAGTTGTCATTCAGGCCGTGGCCCAGCATCACGAAAAACACAGCAAGCAGGCGGGGCATGGGACAAATCTTGTGGGTGAGATCGTCAGTGCCAGTGATCTATTTGTGCACAAGGTGCTGCAGAGTAAAAAGCCCAACGTAGAACACTTTCTCAATAAGCAGCTCAAAGACTATCGTCCGCAGATCGAAGTGGCATTCAGGGCCATCTTAAAAAAGAAGACGGCCCGACAAGCTGTTTAGAGTCTCTCTGCAATGTCGGCAGAGCATTTTTCAAGTTTAAGTTCGACGTTCTCGTTTCCGTAGTCGGTGATGCGCTCATACGCCAGAGTCACTGAGTCTTCCATAACGCTGCATGCACGAACTTCAAAGTAGCCATGGTCGCCGCTTGAGTAATGATCCCGTGAGTCGCGGGCCTCTTTTTTTACGAGAGCACATACGCCTGTGACGGCACCGATGAAGCAGGCATGATCACTGCTCGAGAAACCATTTTCTCCCAACCCAGAGTAAGTTTCGAAATCGCTGTCATCACCGTTGGCGTAGTAAACCCCTAAAATGGACGTAGCTGAGGCCTGGAATGAAATGAACAAGGCGGTAAGAATGAAGAGCGTTTTCATGGGGGGTCTCCAAAAAGCAGTTGTTGAAAGTGCTTTTAGCAAGACACGATAGGCAGAGGAATTAGAATGTATGGCGTATTGCGATCTAATAAAGAGATGAGTCTAGGCTACGGTTACTTTTACCTTAGGGTTGAGCTGCTCTAGAAGATCTAAAAGACGGTCCACGGTATAGAGGTCGATTTTGTATTTTACGATTTCTGAAACTCTAGCAGGGTCCACGCCCAGTTCTTCTGCGAGTTCATGCTGTGAAAGATTACGGACGCGGAGATAGGTGATCATCTCTTTGCAGATGGTAAACTTCAACTGGTCAGCCGCCGAGGCTGATGGGCCAATAATGATCGTTGGCTCAACATTCTTGAGCTCTTTGCGGATTTTCTTCAGTTCTTTGCTACTTGGAAAACTCATGCTCTTCTCTTCTTTCTGTCTCGGAATGCGGTAATGACTCCGACGTAAATCTGCAGGTCTTCCAGCAGCCAAACGAGACGATAGTTTTTATTACCAAAGTATAATTGCGTAACAAAGTACTCAAAGCTTTCTTTACGTTTCTCGGGCCGTACTTCTATTCCATCTAGCTCTGCAATCAACTCAATAATGAGTTCGCTTGTGATCTCTTTATGCTTTTCGACATGAGAATCAATCCTGACTTCTGAAATCAATCTGTCATTAATTCGTATAGGGCGAATTTTGAATTCTCGGCGACCCATGCTGATTATACCTTTTCTTGCAGGATTCTGCAAGTTGTAACGTACAGGAAGTCTGAAGCTATAAGCTCTAATTCAGAGGTAGGAGAGTTATTTGGGGGAATTCAGTGGAAGATTTCGAAACCGAAATGATGGATTCAAGATGAAGGACCCCCGAGAAGGGGTCCTTCTTATTAATAATTACTGTTGCAGATTTTCAATCACCGTCGCCACACCTTGGCCAAGACCAATACACATAGTCGCCAAACCATACTTTGATTTTGTGTGTTTCAACTGATGGGCGAGGGTACCGGTGATACGAGCACCTGAGCAACCCAAGGGATGCCCAAGAGCAATGGCACCGCCGTAGCGGTTCACTTTGCTCATAGAATCCGTAAGACCCAAATCTTTAATGACCGGAAGTGATTGAGCAGCAAAAGCTTCGTTCAATTCAATCACACCCATGTCTTCAATTTTGAGTCCGGCCTGCGCGAGTGCTTTACGGCTTGCTGCCACCGGGCCATAGCCCATGATCGATGGTTCACAACCAGTCGCGGCCATACCGAGCACGCGGGCGAGAGGCTTGAGACCCAAAGCTTTGGCCTTCTCTTCACTCATGACTAAAAGTGCTGAGGCGCCATCAGAGAGAGCAGATGAGTTACCGGCGGTGACAGTGCCATTCTTCGGATCAAACACCGCCGGGAGCTTACCCAAAGTTTCTACGGTGGTTTCAGGACGGACCACTTCATCTGAAGTGATCAGCATCGGGATGCCGTTCTCGTCGTGGCCCATAACCGGCACGATCTCGTCGTTAAAAAGACCTTTGGATTGGGCTTCGGCCGCTTTGCGGTGAGATTCTTTAGCGAACTCGTCTTGTTGTTGACGAGTCACTCCGTGACTGCGGCCTAGTAACTCCGCCGTAAGTCCCATCGCGCCTGCACCTTTGGCGACAGTGTGAGCGAGTTGCGGATTGAAATCCACTCCGTGAGTCATCGGTACATGGCCCATGTGCTCAACACCACCAACGAGATAGATGTCGCCTTGGCCCGACATGATACCTTGCGCGGCCATATGAAGCGCGGTCATGCTCGATCCACACAGACGATTCACCGTCTGAGCAGAAACGGTTTTAGGAATGTCAGTCAAGAGTTGCGCGTTACGAGCGACGTTGTAGCCTTGCTCAAGAGTTTGCTGAACACAGCCCCAGATAATATCTTCGATCTCAACGGCCTTCACGGCCGGGTTACGTGCCATGAGCGCGCGCATGAGAGCGGCCGAAAGTTCTTCCGCGCGAACATTTCTGAACACGCCGTTTTTAGATTTTCCCATCGGTGTGCGAACAGCATCGACGATGACGACTGATTTCATTGTGCACCTCCTGCATGATATTTCTGATTGTTTTTCGCCATCTCAAGCATGGTTGGCGTGAACTCGTAGAGTTTACCGAGATGCTGAAGTTTTTTGGCTTCTTCATTAAGTTTCGCAAGGCCCATCATATCCGCCCACTTGAACACACCGGCGCGGAAAGGAGGGAAGCCCAGACCCAAAAGAAGACCCATATCGACTTCAACAGGAGAGGCGACAATTTTTTCTTCGAGGCAGCGTGCTGATTCGATCAACATCGGCAGCATCATACGCATGACGATGTCTTCGTCAGTCAATGTCACCGTTTGTTTCACGAGGGGTTTGATCAATCCGTAAGCGACGTCCGTGACGACTTTCTTCGGTTTGCCTTTCTTGTCGAGTTCGTACTCGTAGAAGCCTTTGTTGTTTTTTTGCCCAAAGCGTTTCTGCTCGTACATCGATTGAAGAGCGTTCGTTCCCTTGAAGCCCATGCGATCAGGGAACTCAGCGGCCATAATCGCTGAAGCGTGATGGCCGGTATCAATACCAACGACGTCGAGCAAGTAAGCTGGGCCCATCGGCCAGCCCCATTTCTCCATGACCTTGTCGACTTTTTGGAAGTCAGCGCCGTCTTCGAGTAAGAACAAGAAGCCGTTGAAATACGGGAACAACACACGGTTCACCAAGAAGCCGGGGCAATCGTTCACCACGATGGGAGTTTTGCCCATCTGCGTGGCGTACTGAACGCCACGAGCGACCGCTGCGTCGGATGATTTTTTACCGCGGATAATTTCCACCAGTGGCATGCGGTGAACGGGGTTAAAGAAGTGCATGCCGATGAAGTTCTCCGGATGCTTCACGCCCTCAGCAAGTTTTGTGATTGAAATGGTAGACGTGTTCGACGCCAAGACCGCGCCTTCTGGCAAAGCGGCTTCGGCTTCAGCAAGAACAGCTTTTTTGATCTTCTCATTCTCAACAACGGCTTCGACCACAAAGTCACAAGACTTGAAGTCAGCGTAGGACAAAGTAGGCGTGATCTGTGAAATCACTTTCGCCATTTTCTCTGGCGTCATTTTTTTGATTTCTACCATTTTGTTCAACAGCTTTGAGGCTTCACCCATGCCCAAGTCTAATTGCTCTGTCTTAATGTCTTTCATATGCACGCCCACACCGCTTGAAGCAGACTGGTAGGCAATACCGCCGCCCATGATGCCGGCGCCAAGCACGGCTGCGTGTTTTGTAGGAGCTGTATCTTTCGTGGCTTTTTTCGCGACTTTCTTCAAGTACTGATCACCCAAGAACACTTGTACCAAACACTCTGCGGTTGGGGTCTTCGCCATTTTCGCAAAGATGCCACCTTCAATGACGAGCGCTTCATCACGTGTTTTACGAGCGCCTTGTTGCATGCTCTCGACGGCTTGCACGGGAGCTGGGTAGTGCGGGCCTGCCATGCCTGCGACAAAAGCTTTGGAGCCTTCAAAGCTCATCATGCTTTCGATCTTATCCAGGCGAAGCGGTGAGGTTTTTTGCGCGCGACGAGTTTTCCAGTTGATGGTGCCGGCGATGGCACGTTGAAGGAATGTGATAGCAGCGTCGCGTGTGTTGGCATCAGCAACAACACCATCGACAGCTTGGAACTTCAACGCTTCATCGGCCTTGTAGTATTTCCCACTGGTCACCCATTCAATGGCGTGATCAGGGCCGATCAAACGTGGGAGACGAACGGTGCCGCCCCAACCTGGAATAATGCCGAGTTTTGTTTCTGGCAAACCCACTTGCGCTTTGCTGCCGACGATTCGGTAGTCCATGGTGAGGGCAATTTCGAATCCACCACCGAGTGCGAAGCCGTTGATCGCCGCTACAGTAGGGTAGGGCAAATCTTCGAAGCCAGAGAAAGTGGCGTTGATTTGCAAAAGCCACGCGCGCATTTCTTCTTCAGACTTTTTGAAGTGGCCCAAGAATTCTGTGATGTCGGCGCCGAACACAAAACCGTCTTTGCCTGAAGAGAACAAAAGTCCCTTCACGCCGGATTGTTTTTTGACGACGTCGAGTGAGTCCTGCAGTTCTTTCAGTGCGAGAGCGTTGAAGATGTTAGCGGATTGATCTTTGAGATCAAACACGACGTTGATAATGCCCTCGTTGAGCATTTCAACTCGGAAGGCCTGTCCTTGGTACAGCATGCGTTCTCCTTAAGTGAGTGTCGCAAGAATTGTACCTCAGCTTTGTTATGCTGCGAGGGGTAAACGTAAGACAAATGTTGTATGGGGGGCAGCAGCATCGTAGAAAAGCTCGCCATGATGATCGGCCACAATGCGGGCGGCCAGCGAGAGACCTAGGCCGGTGCCTTCGCCACCGGTCTTAGTGGAAAAAAAGGGCTCCATCAGTTTGCTGGCAATTTCTGGCGGAATACCATGACCGGAATCAATGATACGAATTTCAATCGAGACCGCAGAACGCGAGAATTCAAGCCTGACCCAACGCTCCTTGAGCGTGGCAACGGCATCTGCCGAGTTATGAATAAGATTCACCAGCACCTGCGAAATCTGTGTTCCGAGTGAAAACACTGCGGCTGGCGGTACAGCAAAATCTAGCATATCGACAGCGCGGATTTTTAAACGCGGTGCCACCAGTTCACGAACTTCTTCACAGAGTTCAGTAAGATCTTTCTTCTCGAGCGTCTGAACTCGCGCCTGGGTGGCAAAGGCCTGGACGGCCTGGACGGTATCAGTGAGGCGTTTCTGGACGAGTTGCATTTTACTCAAGAAGTTTTCCGCGGCCGTGCGGTCAAAGGAATTTTTCTCTAATAGGCCTTTGGTCTTTTGAATATTGAAATCCATCACGGTGAGAGGAGTGAGCAGTTCATGGGCCAGGCCACTTGAGAGCTTGCTCATGTGATTGAGGTGGACCGTTTTGTTGAATTCAGTGACGTCGCGAGTGATACCAAGAAGGTAGTGTCTGCCACCGATTTCAAGTCGCATTTTTTTAGTGAGCATTTGGATACGTTCACCCGTGGCTGTGATGACACTCTCTTCGAAAGTGACCTGCTCACCCGTTTCTAGCACGCGGTCATCCATGACCCAGAATTTTTGACTGAACTCTGGTGGAAAGAGGGCCGAATCATCAAAGCCGATAATATCAGTGAGAGGCTTGCCTAAGAGCAGTGCGAGAGCATTATTCCCGTAGAGATAGCGATGCTTGTGATCCTTGATGAAGGCCACATCGCTCATCTGATCAAGGAGTGCCGTGGTTAAGGTGCTAGCTGTAGGAAGAGTCATGTTCAGCTACAGCAGCGCTTTTAAGTCGTTCTTAATCTTCTCAGGGGTGTCCGTTGGAGCGTAACGCTTCAGGACCTGTCCTTGTGGATCCACCAGGAACTTGGTGAAGTTCCATTTAATGGCCTCCGTGCCTAGAATTCCGGGCTTCTCTCCCTTGAGGAATTTGTAGAAGGGGTGAGTGTTGTCGCCATTCACGTCGACTTTGGCGAACATGGGAAAAGTGACGCTGTAGGTGAGCGAGCAGAAATTTTTGATTTCATTTTCATCACCAGGTTCTTGCGCGCCAAATTGATTGCAAGGGAAGCCCAAAACTTCCACGTTGTTCTTCAATTCTTCGTACATTTTTTCCAGGCCTTCGTACTGAGGTGTGAAACCACATTTGCTGGCAACGTTCACCACCAAGAGGTACTTACCTTTGTACTGCCCCAGGGAGACGTCTTGTCCTTGGAGGTTTTTAGCTGAAAAATCGTGTGCGCTTGTCATCGTGTGCTCCTTTGAATTGCTAAATTATGATGCTCCTAGACGCTAAAAACGGCAATGTGATAGATTGGCCTATGAGCACTCGTCGAAACTCCCGCCCGCGTCGTTGTCCGCGCTGCCGCATTCATCAGATGTACTGTTTTTGTGCGCATATCAAACCCACCACGGTGCAATCCACGCTCTCGTTGATCGTGCATGTGCGCGAACTTAAACTCACCAGCAATACCGCCACCTTTCTTAAAGAAATGATGCCCGCCACTACGCATTTTGACGTGCGGGGTCGTATGAACGAGCCGCTGCAAATTGAGCCGATCCTCGAGCGGCCGGGGACGCCTTTTTTCCTTTATCCAGATGAAAATGCGATTGAGCTCAATGAAGAGTTTAAGCGCAAACATCCCGGGCCCTACCATCTGCTGGTGCCCGACGGGAACTGGCATCAGGCCCGGAAAGTTCATCAACGTGAGCCGTTGTTGAGTTCGATCCCCACCGTGAAAATTCCCGCCGGCATCACCGCTGAGTATCAATTGCGAAGAGCACCGCAGCCCCATTATGTTTCCACTTACGAAGCCGTCGCTCATGCCCTGGGAGTGCTGGAAGGGGAACATGTGCGCGATGAGCTTATGGCGTTCTTCCGGATTTTTGTAAAATCCGTCATGCATTCCCGCAATAAGTTTCATGATGAGCTGGATCTCGAGGGGGAAGAATGAAACGTGTCCCGCGCGATGAATGCCGCTTTTCATTTTCTCGCAGCTCCGGTGCGGGTGGCCAGAACGTCAACAAGGTGAACTCCAAGGCCACACTGCACTGGGATCTCAACACGGCCACCATTCCCGCCGATGTGCTGGAACGTTTGCGTGTCCGCTACGGCGGCTTCATCACGCAAGAAAACGAGTTGCAGATCACCTCGCAAGAAAACCGCACCCAAAAAGACAACGTAGAAGACTGCTTTGATCGGTTAGAGCGGATGCTGGAGAATGTGTGGAGAGCGCCCAAGAAGAGAAAGCCTACTAAGCCTACTTACAGCTCCGTCGTAAAGCGCTTAAATTCCAAGAAAAAAGACAGCGAGAAAAAACGCGGTCGCAGCGAGAAGTATTAGTACCTGAGCGTGATGCTTTGTGTTTGGGTTTGCAGCTCTGTGAACCGATACGTCTCCTATGACAAAGCCACTTATTCGCGTGCAAAAAATTCAAAAAACCTATCAGGGCCGGGCGATTCTTCGCGGCCCCTCTTTTGAGATTCAACCGGGAACATTCACCACGCTCTTAGGTGCCAACGGCTCGGGCAAAAGTACGCTCCTGCGTTTGATCTCCGGGGCGGAGTTTCCGGATTCGGGTGAGGTGTACTTCAAAGATACC
>JAKFUR010000057.1 GCA_021732585.1 Bacteriovoracaceae bacterium | reverse complement strand
AATAATGTTTCTACTACACCAAGCAAGAGACCACCTTCCGGTGCAAGCTGACGTAGAAGAGTTTCCACGATCACTTTCTTCATCTAGATTTTTTGATAAATCAAAACGTTTCTGCAAAGAATGATGTGAAACGGACCTTTTACTGTCGAGCGAATCAAGTTGTTATAACCGAATTGAATTTTCCCATGAAGGCTGCTTTTGGCTTTCCACCCGTCTGTTTCTTTCTGAAAGAAGCGACTCTTCCTCTCATCCGAGAGTCCCCGCATGACTTCGAAATCGGAATAGATCCCGGAACGCGCCTTCACCAGCGCCTTGTCACAAATATCCGTCGCAATAATTGAAAATGGTGGAAGTGGTACGCGCGAGCACATCTCTTCAAGGGCCATGGCCACACTGAGGGCTTCCTGACCGGTGCTCGAAGCTGCAGACCATATACGAATCTCGTTCGGCATCTCCAGCAACACTTCGCGGAGGATAAAGCTTTCGAGAGCTGTAAAAAACGAAGGGTCGCGAAAGAAAAGAGTTTCATTATTGGTAGCGTGATCAAAGAGCTTCTGGCGCATGATCGAGTTGGGAACAACTTGATTAAACTCTCGATGCAACTCTTCGACGGTGGCGAGCTTAAAGTGCTTACAGATGTCCTCGAGCCGAGACTTCAGTTGGTAGATGTTATTTTCACCGTAGATGATTCCGGTTTCTTTTTCGATTAAACGTGAAAAGAAAGTAAGGATATCAGGCGACATGACCGCTCTTTATGACACGAGAGATGGTTTGAGTTTTATGCGCGAGTTCACTTGGATTTCCGGCATAGTCGAAGTTTTCTTCAGCGTGTACGGCCCCCGGCATGCCAAAAACCACACAGCTCTCGGCGGATTGGATCAATACAATCCCCCCATTCTTTTTAATTTCAGAAGCTCCTGTGGCGCCGTCACGTCCCATGCCCGTGAAAACAATCCCGACGGTGTGACGACCATAGATCTGAGCTGCTGTTTCGAAAAGGTAGTCAGCGCACGGACGCACGAAGTTGCGCTGCTCACCTTGGAAGATCTCTATACAAGGCGCTCCAGCCTGTAATCCAATCTTCATGTGATAACCACCAGGCGCTACATAGATCTGGTTGGCCTTGAGTTCTTCCCCATTCACTCCCTCGTGGGCGATTTTTCCACTCACCGTACCCAGTCGTTCCGCAAGTGACGCTGTAAAAACCGGCGGCATATGCTGGGTAATCAGGATTGGAAACGGCAACGGCATCGTTAGACTGGAGAAAAATGTCTCGAGTGCAGTAGGCCCTCCGGTCGAAGAGGCGATGACCAGGACTTTCGGAATAAAGGATTCCCACACAACAGGGCGCGGAGTAGATTTTTTTACAATACGTGGAGTATCAGCACTAAAAAGTGAGAGTAATTTCGGCAGAAGAGCTTCGCGGATTTTATCCGCCGGCGCGAGTTTCGATTCATCCGGCAATGGTTTCGCTACGAAATCCACGGCCCCACAGCGCATGGCCTCTAGGGTTTTTTCTGCACCGGCCTTGCTTTGCGCCGAAAACATGATTGCTTTCGTTTTGATCCCACGGACTTTCATTTCTTTCAGCGCTGCGATGCCGTCCATGACAGGCATCTCAATATCAAGAATACAGGCATCAATTTCTTGGCAGGCCATCTTATCCACGGCGATTTTACCATTCGAAGCGACGCCGATGATCTCTATCTCCGGGCAAGTTCCCAGCGCCAGCTGAATCTGGGAGCGAAAAAGGACGGAATCGTCCACGATCAAAATTTTTATTTTTTTGGGCGTGTTCAATTCCGTCACTCCTACTTATTTCTTCACTTGGCTAACGAGGCTCTTCAACTTCTCAGCGAGGCCAGAGAGGACCTCAGACGAACGAAGAGTCTGCTCACACTTCTCCGCGCTCTGTACGGCGGCCGCTGACACTTCACGGATAGTGGAAGCAATACTTTCCACACCCTGCTTCGATTCGCCAATAACACGCGACACTTCGTTCGTTGTCGCCGTCTGCTCTTCAACCGCAGCAGCAATAGCGCCCGAGATTGAGTTCAACTTCTCCATCGCCTTCGAGATTCCACCAATCGCTTCAACCGCACCGGCGCTGTCTTTTTGGATCGCACCGATCTTGTTGGTGATATCTTCTGTGGCTTTAGCGGTTTGCTTAGCAAGTTCTTTTACTTCGTTAGCAACAACCGCGAAGCCTTTCCCTGCGTCACCCGCTCGGGCCGCTTCGATGGTGGCGTTCAGCGCGAGCAAGTTGGTTTGCTGAGCGATGGAGCTAATCACTTTAATGACGTTGCCAATTTCAAGTGAGCTCGCACCCAATTGCTGGATTGTTTTATTCGTTTCAACCGCGCTCGCAAGTGTTGAGCGCGACATGTCCGCTGACTCGTTTGATGAGCGCGAGATCTCACGAATCGAAGCCACCATTTCTTCTGTCGAAGCGGCAACGGTTTGTACACCCGTCGAGACTTGCTCAGAAGAACTTGCGGCTACCGCCGAACTCAACGATGTACGTTTGGCGTTGTCGTTCATGCTGACCGCTGTATCTTTCAGTTCCGCCGCGTTCTTCGCCAATTCCATTGCAGTCTCACCGAGCGCATCAATCATCAAACGCAATGGTGAGATGTCCGAGGCAAACTTTACGACTTTGTACGGCTTGCCGTTCAGATCGAGAATCGGGTTATAAGAGGCATTGATCCAGACAGTCTTGCCGCCTTTGCCGGCGCGCTTATATTCGCCCGCGTCGTACTGACCGCGGCGCAGTTTTTCCCAGAATTCCTGGTACTCGCGAGAGGAGCCCACATGGTCTTCGCAGAAGAGTTTGTGGTGGCGGCCTTTAATTTCATCGAGGCTGTAGCCAAGAGTCTTCAAGAAATTTTCGTTAGCAGTGCGAACGGTGCCGTCCATGTTAAACTCGATTACCGCCTGCGCTTTTGAAACGGCTTCCAGCGTCGATTCGAACTCAAGGTTCTTAAGTTTTGTCGCGGTCACATCGGTGGCGAACTTCACCACTTTCGTCACGCGCCCTGACATGTCGAAAACCGGGTTGTACGACGCGTTGATCCAGATCTCTTTGCCGCCCTTGCCGATGCGCTTGTATTCGCCCGAGTCGAACTCGCCGCGATTAAGTTTTTCCCAGAAGCCGCGGTATTCGTAAGAATTCGCGTACTCGGGCTCGCAGAACATGCGGTGGTGCTTACCTTTGATTTCTTCGAGAGTGTAGCCCAACGTTGCGAGGAAGTTTTGGTTGGCCTCGACGATGGTGCCATCGAGGTTAAACTCGATGACCGCTTGGGTTTTTGAAACGGCGTTGAGCTTACTTTCGAATTCCGCGTTTTGCAGTTTGCGCGCGGTGATGTCGGTGGCGAACTTCACGACCTTATAGGGACGGCCGCTAGCGTCCATGACCGGATTGTAGGACGCCTGAATCCAGATCTCTTTGCCACCTTTGCCGAAGCGCTTGTATTCGCCCTGGTCGAATTCACCGCGGTTTAGTTTTTCCCAGAAGCGCGCGTACTCAAGCGAGTTGGCGACTGCCGGGTCGCAGAACATGCGGTGGTGCTTACCTTTGATTTCACTTTCCGTGTAACCAATCGCGCCGCAGAAATTTTCGTTAGCGGTGATAATCGTACCGTCGAGATTGAACTCAATGACCGCTTGAACACGGCTGATAGCGTTTGCCATGGCTTCGAGGTTCTTGAGGTACATTTCGTCGTGGTTAACTTCGATTTTGTGGGCTGCATTCGACATTCTAGTTCTCCTGTTGGCTCTCATGTTTGTTTTTCAGTAATTAAGCACAGCGTTTATCAAGCTGATGTAAAATTGTATCAAGACTAATAATGGACAAAATAGCGTGTTCTGTTTTGTAGACCCCGAGCATGAATTCTTTGATGTTTGCTGGGATGGTCTGCGGTGACTTCTCAAACTTGTTGTCGCTCACTTCCACCACATCACCGATGTTATCCACCAAGAGTGAAAGTAGAACGTCCTCAACTTTGCAAACCACCGTCATCTTTTCATTAGAATCTTCCAATGGAAGAGCGAATAACTCTCGCAGACCGATCGCTGTGGCAATTTGGCCACGCAAATTAATAAGACCTTTCACGAACGGAGGCGCTGTACGCATCAGCGTCACCTGCATGGGCTTGGTGACTTCCTGGACGCTCATCACATCGATTCCATACCAACGTCCCGCAATGGTGAACGTCGCAAACTGCTTTGTATTGGCATGACCTTCTGACTCGCCGGCAACGTAAAACGTACTCATGCTGATTTCCTCTTGTAGTTAGAAAGGCACTCACTCACGAGAGTTCCGAGGAGTTTGCCTTTGCTCTTCTCAAGCAAGGTAGTGAACCCCGCCATGCGCGCTTCTTTGAAATCTGCTGGCGTGCTTTTGGTGGTGAACGCAATCATTGGGACATTTTTTAAAGCCGATACACCACGGACCTTACGAGCAAAATCGAAGCCGTTCATCTTTGGCATTTCGATATCAGACACAATGAGATCAAAATCTGCCCGGCACTCAGCGATTTTCCTCAAACCATCGAGCCCATCGACGGCCGCTTCCACGTGATAACCACTCTCCACAAGCCCACGAACAACAACGGAGCGAATAGACTCTGTATCTTCCACCACAAGTATGCGTTTCGGGCCTGCTACACCTCTGCCCATTTCAAGTACATTCGGTTGGATTGTCTCCACAACTTTCTCAACATCAATCACTACGATAATTTCATTTTGTGTGACCAAATTTCCGGTGATCGCCTGATGGCTGACGACCGAGTCATCGAGGAAGTCTCTCGTTGAGAGCACATCGATGATTTGATCCACTTCAAGGCCAAACATCTGGTCGTTCACGCGTGTCACGATGATCTGCGTGATGTCGCGTTCGGTTTTTTCTGAAGGATAGCCGAGCACATCATTGAGATTCAAAATCTTAAGGATGGCACCTCGGTAACGTACCACGCGTTGGTTGCCAGAAAGTTCGATGGTCGACGTTTTAATTTCTTCCATGCGGCTCACCATGGTCAGTGGAATGGCATGCTTCGCTTTTGCGGCTAGACTCACTAACACATACTCCCTCGGCTCCACATTATTTTGCGAAAACTCGGAGTACTTGTCGGCCACTTGCTGCTCTTGATGGACGGATTCACCCAGATGCTTCTGGGCAATTCCTAGCACATCCATGATGAACGCCACACTGCCATCACCTAGAACAGTAGCACCAGAATAGATCGAAATTGGTTTGAGAAAACGCGCCAAAGGCTTCACGACAATATCGGCGGTATCCAAAATTTCATCGACGATAAGACCGAAGAGATGACTCTCCGAATTCAACACGACGATGTTGATCGCTTCTTCATTTTTGGCTTCATCACTTAAACCCAAAACTTCCTGCATATCGATCAGCGGAAGAATGTTGCCACGCAGGCGATGCACCGGACGGCCTTGGACAAATTCAATCGCACTACGCTCGATGCGAACAAGTTCCACCAACTTCACCTGGGGGATTGCGAAGCGATCTTCCGAAGAACGAATGATCATCGCAGGAACGATGGCGAGAGTCAGCGGGATCTTGAGCGTGATGTGTGTACCTGCGCCCTCGGTGCTAGAGATGTCGACGAGACCACCGATTTTTTCGATGTTACTTTTCACGACATCCATACCGACGCCGCGGCCTGAGACGTTGGTGACTTTCTCTGCGGTTGAGAAACCTGGTGCGAAGATCAGCGCTTGGACATCGCGATCACTCATCTTGTCACCGCGGGCCTGATCGACGATGCCTTTCTCGATGGCCTTATTGAGCAACTTTTGGCGCGATAAACCTTTACCGTCGTCGTAGATATCCACGATTACCTGACCACCTTCGTGGTAGGCCTTGATGGTGATGGTGCCGC
This sequence comes from Bacteriovoracaceae bacterium, assembly GCA_021732585.1. Classification (GTDB taxonomy): domain Bacteria; phylum Bdellovibrionota; class Bacteriovoracia; order Bacteriovoracales; family Bacteriovoracaceae; genus UBA6144. The sequence goes on along the minus strand of JAKFUR010000057.1, from coordinate 14,745 downwards.
TCTCAGGTTTACCAGAGGCGACTCGTGCATCTGGTAACTCAATCCCGTGATCACAAGCGTTGCGCACAATGTGCGTCAGAGGATCTTTCACTGCTTCGATGAGTGTTTTGTCGAGTTCTGTCTCGACGCCGACGAGATTTAAATTAATTTTTTTATTCAACGTTCCCGAGAGATCGCGAACTACACGCTGGAACTTCGTAAGAATATTCCCGATGGGTTGCATACGCGTTTTCATGGTTTCTTCTTGTAGTTCTGAAGTCACCACGTCGAGTTTCTGACTTAAATTTAAAAACTCGAGATCGTCATTCTTCTGCGAGTACTGCAAGACCTGGTTACGCACGAGCACCATCTCGCCCATGAGAATCATAAGACGATCGAGTAACGAAACCTGCACGCGGATGGTGGTGTCTGTTTTATCTGCTTCACCAGATGCCGGTACCGCTGCGTGAATCTGTGTTGGAGCTTTTATCTCAACCTTAGACTCGACGGCCACTTGTGGAGCTTCTTCCACACCACTAGCAAAGGGCGCCAGCAACGTGATCATGAAGTTGATCTCTTTTCTGGTCTCTTCCGCTACGGCTTCACGAATCGATTGCCCCAGCATGTCGAGGCACATCAGCAGCGTGCTCACGTGCGCTTTATCAATTTGCACGGTCTCTTTTCCACGCTCTTTTTCGAGGGAGTTTTCCATGGCGTGTGACAGGGCGGACGCGTCAACCAAACCAAAGAGCTGGCACGCGCCTTTGATAGAATGAATATCGCGATAAAGCGCGTCTAAGAGCGCCTTATCGACTTCGTCCCCTTCCATTTGAATCAACGTGGCTGACACACGATCGAGACCTTCTTCCATCTCGGCGAAAAACTCTTCTGGTAGACTTTCTCTCGACTCGCTCACCGGTTCTGTGGGGGCTGCGGTTTCCGTAGCGCCCTCTTGAATCTCGTAATTAAATTCAAAAGGTTCGTGGGCGATGATCGAACGTGTGACGTCGTTGCCCTTGAGGAACCAGCCAATCAAATGCTTGGGAATCGAGGCACTTTCCTTTGATTGCATGAGGATGTTTTCGAGCTGATGCACATGGTGCTGGAGCTCGGCCCAGTCCATCATGCCGGCGCCACCTTTTAATGTTGTGGTAAGCGCGGAAGACTTCGTCGTAGCATGCATGCGACGACTGGCCTGCAGGCATTTGATCAAACTCCAGGAGAGCTTTTTCTGCACGATCCAGCATCTCGAGAATTTCGATTTTAAATTCTTCTAGTTCAGCACTCATCGGTAGTCCTCATTGAACATTGTTTCGACAAGAACGATTATCGGCGGGTGTTTGAATTTATTGCTGGAGGCAAAAATTTTCTTTTTGCTGAAACTTTGGATTTTTTGCTAAGGAAAATGTGGCAACTAGCTAAAAGAACTAATTTTTTTGGTAGCGTAGATGAGAAAATTAGGCGGAGCTCATTTTTTTTATTTTGAATCTTTAGATTAAAATCATCTCAATCATACGGATTTTATTTACCAAGGGATGAGAATTCTCGTCTCACGATTACCAGATCATTCCACTCTAGTTGAGTTTTGTCGGACCGCTTCTCACACAGCATGCGCCAATCCTGTTTGGTACCACAAGCGGCCATGCGGACCGTTCCTCGCCCCCACTTCTTGTTAATGAGATCAATCGCACTCATTAGGGAAGCGGACCGTTCGTCTTCCAATTGAAACAGATCTACCTGCTGACCGGCGCGCGGAGAGATATCAAAAATAAAAACACCGGCTTTTTTGTAGGCCACATCTTTGCGGTACAAAGAACGCACGAGATCGATGGCGGCGCGAGTGAATTGGCCTGTGTCGTTGGTTGGACTGATCAAAAAAATCTGCCCGTCGTTGCGATGATAGGTGGTCTTGTCATCAAAAGCTCCGGTGCGCAGAAACACACTAATTCCACGAGCGACACTTTGTTGGGCTCGCAACTTCTCGCACGCAAAACCCACATAGGTGGATATGGCTTCCTCAAGTTCAATGCGATCATACACACGCCGACCGAATGAACGCGTGCTGGAGATCATTTTTTTCTCATTCATCTCGCCAGGCTCAACACACGAAATCCCCCGCAGCTCATCGCGCAGACGCTCACCTGTCACGGTGAGGAGCGCACGAATAAGTGGAGTGTTAGGATGCTCACGCAAATCCCAGGCGGTGAGAATTTTATGTGCCTTGAGTTTGACTTCCGAGCCGTAACCAATCCCCCACACATCACCGACGGGTGTATCACGCAAAGCTGTTTCGATATTTTCATCCGCAAGATACATCGCCTTTTGTTTAATTTTTTTGGCGCGCCGACTGGCAATCTTCGCGATCGTTTTTGTTCGCCCGACTCCAATGGTGACCGGAATGCCGGTTTCACGAGTCACGCGCAGACAAACTTCGTGAGCCCAGGATTCTTCCTCACCGGGAGGAACATGAGAAAAATCAATGAAGGCCTCGTCGATGGAGTACTGCAAAACATCGGGATGCAGTTCATCCAAAATGCGCATGACCCGGCGAGAGAGATCGCCGTAGAGCTGATAGTTCGAAGAAAAAACGTGCACACGATGCTTGCGGATGATCTCACGCACTTCATGCACGGGTGCGCCGAGTTTGAGTCCGAGGAGTTTCGCCTCCGGACTCACACTAATCATGCAGCCATCATTGTTCGAGAGAACGACGACAGGTTTTGTACGTAAGTGCGGACGAAACACGCGCTCGCAGGAACTGTAGAAAGCATTGCAATCAAGGATGGCCCAACGCTTAGGCCACAAGGGTTTTATGGATAACATGTGCCACCACTCCCCATAACAATTGATCATCGTCGTCTTTCAGTAAGACAGGTTGTCCCCCTTGCAGCGGACACATCCAAATTTGTCCCGCTCTTACTTGAGCTTTTCTCAGGGCAAGCTGCCCATTAATCACCACCAGCGCAAGACTACCCTCACGCACAACGAGCGAGCGATCAATGATCAGAATGTCGTCGTGGCGAATATTGGCCGCGAGATCTTCCGCGACACGCACAAAAAATGTGCTGGTGGGTCGCGGAATCAGCAACTCATAGAGTGAGAGAGAAACGAGACCGTATTCATCAGCGGGAGACGGAAAACCAGCGACACGCATGAAAACCTCCTAACAGGCATCATCCGTAACTTTTCCGTAATTTGCAAGGGGCTAGTTTTGCGCTTCTATGAAATCAATAGCTTCCGTCATCATGGCGTCGAGGTCGGGATTGGTTTTATTGCCGTAGGTACTCAGATCTTCTGGGCCCTGAGAAATATCTCCGTGGGCGACTCCGCTGAACAAACCGTACACGCGTTTAAGTTTCGTCGTGCTCACGCGGCTAAAATATTTTTTCACGAAAGGCACATCCACCACATTGTCATTCCAGGTGTAGGCCATATAAACCGGCACGGTAATCGGTTTCACGAGCACACGATCAGAAAGCGATTGAATCAACGGGCCAGCGATCGGTCCGAAGTACGGAATGTTAATTCCGTCGGGACGATGAGGCGTGAATACATTTCCGTTCAATCCGAGAGCGACACCCGCACGGCACGCGGCCATGACAGCAGGCCACACTTTCAGAGCGGGAGAGATCAAGACCAATCCGGCGAGCTCACTCGTGGGGCGCTTGAGTGACTGCTCCACCGAGAGCAATCCGCCGAGGGAGTGGCCGGCGAGAATCACGCGATCTCCATGCTGAAGAGCGAGTTCATACCCCATGTCGACTTCAGCGCTCCACTGCGCGTTGGTGGTGCGATCGATCGATCGCATGTCTTTGTCGTAGTGGCCTGGCAGGAGCACCGTCACCACGTTGTGACCCGCTTTAAAAAACGCGTTGGCCATGCCTCGAAAATGCAGAGGCGATGAGTAGATCCCATGCACGAGCAACACACTCTTCGCGGTTTTGTGCCCATGGGTCAGGCGAAAAGGCAGGTGGCGTTCGTGCGAAACGGTCGCCTGTTTTTGGGCGAGATACTGTTCCCAAGTCAGGGCGTTTGCAGTCATGGGTAAAACCAGCATGAGGAGAAGAAGTTTAATCATTCTCACTACTTCTCAGAGCGTCCTGGGGTCGTCAAATCCCCCCCTTAAAATTTATAGAGCTCAGTGCCGTAGTAGAGGGATATGGCTGCACTACGCTATGGACAGGCGGTCTATCATCGGGACGAATTCAACCCAGATCAACTGTGTCAGCCCACCCCTATTCTAGAGTTCCGTCAGGTATGGGCGGAAGGCCGCCGCTGGCATCCTCGTCCTGGGGATCGCACAACACTGCTGTTGCTCAAGCGCCAGATGCCTAAGCAAGTCTCTTTCGAACGCGCCTACCGTGGCTGGCGTGCCTCAGGGGCCAAAGAAGAGCGTGAACTCGGCGAAGGCCGCGCGTTTTTGCGGTGGTTACAAAAGCACGAACTCAGTATTGCGTGGGAAGCGCGCGACATTGAACTGCATCCCTACTTTTTGCAACCCGATTCTCCACGCCACGATCCGCAAGATGAAACTTCAATCGGATTGAGCTTTGCAATCGCACCCGTCAAAGTGGGCGAGCGCCACGTGAAACTTTATCTCGCCGATGAAGACGTTCTGCGGCTTCTCAGTTTGCCCTACGGCCACGAGATAGATTTCCTCACGCTGGTCACAGAGTACGTGGGACAGCGTCATCAATGGCAAGCTTGGCAGGCCCCGGCACCTCCCTTCGTAGAATGGTTGACCAATCAGGGGCGAAAACCAGTCTTTAAGCGCGGTCAGCTCGGATTTTCTCTTCCCGCCGCACTCGGCTAACCCTCGTTTCCCTCGACAAAACTCACGACTTCTCGAAAAATAGGAGGACTTTCCCTCTAAGGAGTTCTCCATGCAAAAAATCAAAGTCGCTAACCCTGTCGTTGAACTCGACGGCGATGAAATGACCCGTATCATCTGGACATTCATCAAACAAAAACTCATCACTCCGTACCTCGACCTCGAGATTAAGTATTACGACTTGGGCATGGAAAACCGTGACAAGACAGACGACAAAGTCACTGTTGAATCTGCGGAAGCCATCAAGAAGTACAATGTCGGCATCAAGTGCGCGACCATCACTCCTGATGAGCAACGTGTAACAGAATTTAAATTGAAGCAGATGTGGAAGTCGCCTAACGGCACCATCCGCAACATTCTCGACGGCACGGTTTTCCGTGAGCCGATCATCTGCAAAAACGTTCCTCGTCTTGTGCCCAACTGGACAGCGCCTATTATGATCGGTCGTCACGCTTTCGGTGACCAATACCGCGCGACGGACACTGTGATCAAAGGTAAAGGCGTTTTGAAAATGTCTTTCACGCCTGAAGGCGGCGGCGCCACTCAAGAGTGGGAAGTTTTCAACTTCAAAGGCGACGGTGTTGCTCTTTCTATGTACAACACAGACGAGTCGATCAAAGGTTTCGCCCACTCATGCTTTAACATGGCATTGATGAAGGGCTGGCCGTTGTACCTCTCGACAAAAAATACCATCCTCAAAAAATACGATGGCCGCTTCAAAGATATCTTTGAAGAAATTTACCAAGCTGATTTCAAGAAAAAATTCGAAGCGAAAGGCATCGTGTACGAACACCGCTTGATCGACGACATGGTCGCTTCAGCGTTGAAGTGGAATGGAAACTTTGTTTGGGCCTGCAAAAACTACGACGGTGACGTGCAATCAGACACCGTAGCTCAGGGCTTCGGCTCACTCGGCTTAATGACGTCTGTACTTGTCACTCCAGATGGTAAGACGATGGAAGCAGAAGCCGCTCACGGCACAGTGACTCGTCACTATCGTATGCACCAACAAGGCAAACCGACGTCGACGAATCCGATCGCTTCAATCTTTGCTTGGACGCGCGGTCTTGCTCACAGAGCAAAACTCGATAACAACAAAGAGCTCGCGCATTTCTGCGACTCACTAGAAAAAGTCTGCGTAGAAACCGTTGAAGAAGGCAAGATGACCAAGGACTTGGCGGTCTGTATCTACGGCGACAAAGTCACCGCTGATAAGTACCTCACCACTGAGGCTTTCCTTGAGGCCATCAACTCGAACCTGCAGAAGAAGCTTAACCGCGCGTAATTCATAGTTGGAGGGAGCTTAATTCCTCTCTCCAACTCTTCTGCTCTACTATTTCATTTCACGTAATCTTCCAATCACTTAAGCCGATAAGGTTTATGTGAAATTGCGACTGGCCCTCGGGGCCTGCTTCATATTTTTAGTGCTGCCAGCGGCTGCGCTCAGTAAAACTTTGGTCTATAAAGACCAAAAGTTTTCTATTGATGTCCCCGATGGTTGGCGTGAAGTCAAAGATCTCTACGGTATTCCTGTCACGATTTTAGGCCCGGTAATAAATCAAACTCGCGCTGTAGTGCAAGTCATTCCAACTCCCTTAAAAGAAATTGCCATCAAGGCGGAGAACGCCAAAGGCTTTGGCGAAAAATATGCAGAGGGCCGGCACCGCTGGCTCAAAGAGCAGAACGGCAAACTCATCGAACTGCAGCCCGGTCGTTTTGAGATCCTACAAGACGGCAGCAAGATGCTCACCGCAGGTGTGAGCTACCAGATGAATCAAAAGGCTTTCATCGAGCGTACGTACTATGTGAGTTGCCCGAAGAAAATTTTTCATCTGAAAATTGTGCAGAATTTTGAACTCGTCAAAGAGCTTCAACAAAGTGAAGCGATCGTGAGGAGCTTTCAATGCAAAGGCTGATCCTCACCTTCTTCACTTTAATTCTGGTATCAGCCCCGGCCTTGGCCGATATCCAACGTCGCATCACAATCTTCACTCAACAATCTGAGCTCTTTCGCCAAATTTGTTTCCAGGCCGATGGAACATTCCTGCAAGATCAGATCATCTTCAATGAGCGCGGCTCGATCCGTGACACAGGCATTGATTGCAACGCCCAGGCCCTCGCTCTCGAGCAAGAAAGGCTCGCCATCGAAGCCGCTCTCCAGGATGACGAGTGCCCGACCTGTTATGAGACCATCACGGACCGAGGTCTCATTGATCTCTTGAACGGTCAGTCGGGTGTTGTGGCCGAACTCACCTGTCCGGGCATCGGTGACGCCAATCAGTGCATGGGTGGGCTGGCGTGTAATCTTATGACGTCAATCATTCCTCTCGCAGGGGCGGTTCGGAACACCTTCAGTGATCATCCGATTTTTGCGAGCTGTGGATCTTCGGGTAGCAACTGCTTCAGTAGTATGGGCAGCGCGATCTGGCACAATTTGTGGGACACCGTTGTGGGCCTCTACGATCTTGCGTCCATGGGGATTTCCTGGGTCGGTGACCAACTCGGTTCGCTCTTCGCCTCCGAAGACGCAACGTCGAGTCGCGGCATCGCGGCTACGGAAGTCAGCGAGTCGCAGCTCTCGCAATTTTTAGCTGACCCTGTGAGGTATCTTTATAATTTCGGTGCTCAGTTGATGGGCATGATCGCGAAATCCATTTCCTCGCGCTACGGCTGTGCTGAGTGGACCGGTGTGCCGCACATCAGTGAGTGCACGCGTCCGATGAGTTGGGAGTGCGCCAACTGCGACGAGAAACTCAACATGGTCTGTGGTGTCACCGGATACGTCGGTGCCACCATCGTGACCTCATTCTTTACTGGTGGGGCGACAGCGATCGCGCAAGTGAGTGCCAAACTTGCAACCTCTTCAGTCATAGCAGTCGCTCGCAACATCCCAGGTGCGGCACGAATAGCACAAACCATGGCGACGGCCGGACGACTTAGTCGCGGCGCTGGTGGATTGCTCAGTGGTTCTGTTCGCCAAGTCTGGGGCGCTGTGGCTGTCTCACGCTCTACCCGTGCGATTGGTAGTGTGGTGGCACAACTCCGTGCCGCTGGCTCAGCGCTAAATGGCTTTGCTGGCAAACGAATTTTTCTCTACGCCCAAACTCAAGCGGCGGTGATCGAAGCGGCCCAGGCCTACAATCGTTTGGCACGTGCTGCCTTTGATCTTGGCTATCGCTCGACAGGAAATGCAGCCAACGCCACCCAGACCTATCTCTACTCGCAGTACACGCGCCTGAGCGATGTCAGCGAAGGCCGCTTTGCCAACGTCAGGACACCGGAAGATTTTGTGCGTGAATCCACGCGGGGCATGCCGGCGGCTGATCGACAACACATGCGTCCGGCGATTACCACGGATGCAAACGGTGAAGCGCGTATTTTGATTTACGATTCACGCGCTGGACGGATGGATTCCGATGTTTCATATGACTTCAATCCCTCCCGACCTGCTCCACCACCTGTTGCACCAGTCATCGCCCGTGCGGCCCCCGAAGTCGTTGAGCTCGATCCAATCGTCGTCACAGCGACACGACGACCTCCGGGCGCACCACCGCTCTATCTCGATGCCGATGCGGCCGCTCGTACCTTCGATGAAATCGAAGGCCTCAACATTAATCTGGCATCACTTGAAACTCGTCCACTCGCCGACGACGTAGCTGACGCTTTGACAGATAACCAACGCATTTATGTTCTCGAAGACATCACGGGCGAAGCCTTTGACCGCGAACAGGCTTTGGCGCTTCTTTCGAACGTCGAACGACGTTCGCCCCAAGGTGCAGATGCGGCCCTCTTTACTGAGCGCCAGGCGCGTGTGCGTGCGACACTTGAAGCGGGAGGAATGCCGGCCGATGAAGCAGCGGCCGCCACCGAACGACTCTTTAGAAGTGGGGCCCTTGGTCGCACACCTCCTCCTGATGAAATGGCCCTCATCATCCGCAACACTCGTGCGGCTCCCGCCGCGCCCACACTTGTTGCAGGGGCCAGTACAGTCGATAACGGAGCAGCAGCTCGCACCCTCGATCAAGCCACCCCTCCACCACCTGTTCCACAAAACGAATTCCTTGATCGGTGGGCGACTCGCAATGCCACCACGAGAGCACAAAACGAAGAATACATTCGCCTCGCTCGCTTAGGCCGTCAGCCTGGACTTTTCTATCTTGATACACAGAATAGCGCCTTGAAATTTCTCAATGATAATTTAAGAGACAAGACCCTCGTGGATGCCATCGGTAATCGTTACAACAGCCTGATGCAAGAGGCGCTGGATAACTTCAGAGCGGCCCATCCAGGGGTGAGCATCGATGCATACTCAGATTACAAATCTTTCCGCGCTGCCATTCGTGGGCCACCCGGGCAAGAAGATGCACTCATGGCGGAACTCGCAGCGATCATGGATCGAACCAATGCTTCATTTGTCGACGAGATTCGACGAAGCAATTATGTAAATGGAGCATTTCTCCAAGACAACTGGTTTAGAGCAGGCCTAGGTCGCACGGCCGATGAAGCCAACCTCGTCACTCGTTTCTCTCGCCGTGATGGTGACACCGGGACATCCCTATTTGACTCTCCAGCGAACCAGACTCGTATCACCAACGCCTGGCAAATTGCTCAGACCACGCGTGCGCAACTCGCTAATCGTTTTCGTGATACTCCTCTCATGCGGACTGTAGGCGGAACAAACTCCTCTGTCCCCACCGCCGAAGTCCTCGAAGTAGTTCGCAAGAACTCCGACGACGTCGACGTCGCCCGCATTCTGAGTGCGCGCCACGGGATTGTGGTCACTCCGGCCGACGCTCTCAGACTGCGACTCTACTTCAATCAGGTCGACCAATTCTCACCTGGGCTGATGATCGCCCAACGTGTGGAGCATCGATTTGATATGGCCGAACAAGGTGGCTTCTCCATCGACTTTGCCGGTGTCGGCTCGCTTAATGCGGAGGCCACTGCCATAGGTCTTACTGAGGGGAATACGCTTCTCGACGCCATCACGGCCGTCCGCCGTCGTGAGGAAGGCGTAACTAATATTCTCGACGCGCTCAAAGATCGCACCGAAGTTGCCATGCAAGACGTACTCACTCGCCATGGAATCACGGCAGAAATCACTGTCAGCGGTGATGACATGCTCGTCGTTCCCAACCGCGCACTCACACCTGCGATACGTCGTGAACTCGCGGAAGCTCAGGCCCGTGTAGCGGGAGACCCATCGGGCATTCGCACAAGCTTCTTCCGCGAAGGGATCGCGGACCAACCTTCCCGCTCGATCCTAGCCACGATTGGTGAGACAGTAGAAAAGAGACTCCGCAAGCGCCTGGAAGGATTGTTGCCACCGGATGTGTTGCGACAAACCCTCTTCGCCGTCGATATGCGCGGCCTCACGCCGGGAACAGGTGCGGTGGGATTAGACGTCGTTAATCCGAATCTCTCCAGCAGTGCCAATGAAATTGTTCAGCGTGAATTCAATCTTGCCATCACGGATGTAAACACAGATCTGCGAGTCACTGGAGAAGTCGGCGAACTTACGAGGGGTCAATAAATCGACATGGCGCCTGACCCTCTGACAAGTGTAAGATGCTATCTATGACCCTTTATCCTGTTCCAGTCACAGGCCCTACCCTGGCCGCGATCGACCTTGGCTCGAACGCACTTCGAGCTATCATCGTACGCACGACGAATGGCCATATTGACGTCGTCAAAGAAATCCGCGAACCGTTGCGCTTAGGTGAAGACGTCTTCCATCAAGGTTTGATCTCTGCACAGAAATGCCAACAGACGGAAGAAGCTTTTATCCGCCTGCTTCATCTTTTCACTGCCTATGGTGTCGTGGATGTAAGGGCCATGGCCACCAGTGCGATGAGAGATGCCCGCAATGCGCGCCAACTCATCGAGAGCATCAGTCACAGCACAGGGATCGACATCGGTCCGATTGATGGACGAGAAGAAGCCGAACTGATTTTTCGCGCGGTCAGCTCCGAGATCCCTCTCAAAAATAAGAAAGCCTTGTTGATGGATATCGGAGGCGGATCCACTGAACTGAGCATTGTGATCGACGGCAAACTCAAGGCCAGCCACAGCTTTAACATCGGCACGGTTCGTCTGTTGCGGCACGAGGAGCAAGAGGAACTAGAGGTTCGCATCAATCTCATGGTGCAGAAAATGAACCGCTTCACGCGCGCTCATTTTGGTAAAAACACTCCTGACCTCATGATAGGCACCGGCGGCAACCTTCGGCGCATCGGAAAACTCCGTCGCAAGATCCTCAACAAAACCAGCCAAGAATGTACGTATGATGAAGTCGCTCACATGGCCGATGCTCTTTATAGTATGAGTTTTGTGGAAAGGATTCGTCGTCTCGACTTAGATCAAAACCGCGCGGATGTGATTCTGCCAGCGACCATGCTGGTGAAAAATATTATGAAGGCCGTGGGTGCTAAAAAAATTCTTCTTCCGAAGGTCGGCCTCAAGGAAGGGATCGTTCTCTCGATGCTGGATAGTAAACCGCGCAAGTTCGTTCACACACCAAAGTCTTAACTCTCGCCGGTCAGTCCACGTACCAATGTGGGCGGTACAAACATCGTCATCATAAAGCCTTCCCAGAATCCGCCTTCCAGCGTGAGGAAGCCACCTTTCTTAAAGCGCAAAAAATCATGCTCAGGATGAAGACCTAAAAGCGAGCCAATGACTGACGAGAAGTGCGGTTCGTGGCCAACGAAGCAGTAGGTCCCTTCTTGTGGAAGAAACGAAATGTACTCGACGAGATGATGGGGGTCATCCAACAAGTGCAAATCAGTGATGAGTTCGAGATCAGCCGATGGCCAGGCTTCCCAGACGATCTCCGCAGTTTGAATCGAGCGCACCAGTGGACTGCAAAAAACCACATCAGGTGTCGGTAAAATGGACTGCATCGATTTAAGATTCGCCGTAAACGACTTGATGCCCTTGTAGGTCAGTTCACGCAGCATATCCTGATCGGGATCTTCCATGAAGTTTCCCTCGGCATGAGCGTGACGAATGAAAATCAGCTTCATTCCCCACCACCAAGATTTTTTTCACGCAAGGAAGTCTTATTCATGAGGATTTCATGGCTGCCAAGCTCTTCTTCTCCAGCCGCTGGATGGCGTTGAATGTATTGACCATCAGGCAGCAAGTCCCAGGCACGACGATTGTCATGCTTAAGTACTTCTAAAAATTCCCAGAGCTTTTCTTTAATACGCGCATCCAAGATCGGTACAATCAACTCCACACGGTTGTGGAGGTTTCGGTGCATCCAGTCTGCCGACCCGATCCAAAACTCACCCAAGAGCGGGGATTTATTTCCCCCAGAGAAATAAAACACGCGAGAATGCTCCAAGAAACGTCCGATGATCGAAATCACGCGAATGCGTTCGGATAGACCTTTCACTCCAGGTTTAAGACAACAAAAGCCACGCACGTAAAGCACAACATCGACGCCCGCGTTCGAGGCTTCATAGAGCGCTTCCGTGATCACTTCGTCTTCAAGGCTGTTCATCTTAGCGATGATGAGTCCGTGCCCTGTGCGCTTAAAGGCCTCAATCTCAAAGCGAATCTTCGCCAGGAAATTGCTCTTCATATTAATCGGCGCGACCATGATTTCTTTGTAATCCGTCTTGAGTGAACTTCCGGTGAGGTAATTGAACACCTCCACCACTTCATCTGTGATGCGCTTGTCGCAAGTGAGAAGTCCGAGATCTGTATACAAGCTCGATGTGGCGACGTTGTAGTTACCCGTCCCAATGTGCGCGTAGCTTAAAATCTCGCCATCATTTTCTTGGCGCACAACAAGTGCTGTCTTGGTGTGGGTCTTAAGTCCAAGAATCCCGTACACCACGTGAACACCGGCATCTTCCAATTTATTGGCCCAGAAGATATTTCGTTGTTCATCAAAGCGCGCCTTCAATTCAATGAGACACACCACTTGCTTGCCGGCTTCCGCGGCCTTAATCAGACTCTTAATAAACGGACTGTTATCGCCCGTGCGATAAAGCGTCATCTTAATCGCCAATACATGGGGATCTTCTGCGGCCTGAGTAATGAAGCGCTCGACCGTGGCACTGAAGCTCTCGTAAGGATGGTGAACCAACACATCCCCTTGACGTACCAGATGAAACACATTCCCTTCTTCTTGGAAGGTGCGCGGAATGAGTGGCGCCCACGGTTTGAACTTCAATTTCGGAAAATCTAAATCAACGATGACCTTAAATGAACCGTAGTCCATCGGGTACTCGACCGCATACACCTGCGTATCGTTAATCTCCAGTGAGTCTTTCAAGAAGCTCAGCATTGCTGGATCACAGTCTTTGTATGTCTCGAGACGCACGCACTCTGCGAGGCGACGCTCTTTAAGACCTTCTTCCACCAACATCATCAAGTCTTCTGTGTCATCATCGCGATGTTCGATGTCAGCATTTCGGGTCACACGGAAGGGAACGACTTGCTGAATCTCCATGCCTGGATACAACAGCGGAAGATTGTGACGAACAATCGAGGTCACGCGCACGAAACGATGGGCCTTGCCATCACCGGTCGGAAGCTTCAACCACGAAGAGACCCCTTGTGGGATTTTCACACGTGAGAACAGCACCGCATCCGTTTGTGGATTGCGCAGAATCAAACCTAACGAAAACGACAAGTTTGAAATGAAGGGAAACGGATGCCCGGGGTCCACCGACAACGGCGTGAGAACTGGAAAGACTTTGCGACGGAAATGTTCATCACAGAATTTGCGATCCACATCTTGTAGATCTTCGTAAGAATAGAAGTAGATGCCCTCTTTCTCTAGCGGCGGAAGCAACGCCTTAAAGACCTTCTGCTGGGTATCGAGGTCATGCAGGATGTGCTGACGAATTTCTTGAATCTGCGCGGCGGTACCCATGCCATCTACTGACTTATGCAACAGACCTGAAGCTTCCATACGCTTCATACGCCCAATCCGCTTCATGACGAATTCATCGAGGTTGGCACTGAAGATGATAAGGAAGCGCAGACGTTCTAATAAAGGCGTACGCTCATCCACGGCTTCGCTCAACACACGACGATTGAACTGCAGCCAAGACAGGTCACGATTGAGGAAGTGAGTGGGATCGACGTTAAAATCGATCTTACGGGGAGCGCGCCCCTTGCGTGGTTTTCTCATCCCTATAGTTTAAGCCAGTTGGCGCTGTCTGTACGCCCTGGGCCCGATTTTGCCTCATCTTAACAGACCCCAAAACCCGTCGGATTTTTGGTCAGTGAAGGGATTTTGTTCACTTGGATCGTCCCTCTCTATACCTAAGTCACTGTTTCTAAAGGACTTTATAATCACACGTTTTGGCACGTGGTTTGGATATGTCAAGGCAGGGTGTATTTTTTACAAGGGAGAGAGTTATGAAACAGCAAACTTCATGGGTTTGGACTATGTCCGCCTTGGCCGTCTTGGCCTCACCAATGACTTTAGATAAAGTCGTGGGCCACTTCAGCTCTCATGCTGTTTATCGCTCCATCGCTAACGATGGCGTCATCATCGCTCAACCGGAGCAGCTGCAAACTGCGATCCCAGAACAACAACAGCAACAACCTCAGGAGCAGCAGCAAACTGCGATCCCAGAACAACAGCAAGCCGCTGTAAAAACCGACGCAGAAAAAATCGCGTCTATTAAAACAGACATCGCCGCTGAAAAACTTGTCGCAGAAGAACTTAAGACCAAGCTCGCGGCTGCCCACGCTGAATTGGTTGCAGGCCATGAAGCTGACTCATCTAAAATTCAAAAGATCAGTGACGTTGAGAAGTCGATTAATGATCACTTCGTAAAAGTCACAGGTTTTGAAAACGGTCTCAAGGATCTCGAAGGATCAGCTTCGCTTACCGGTGCTTAACTCTCGACAGGCAAAGTCGCACTCTCGGACATTAAAAAAATCTCTGACGAACTTAAAGCCGGCCT
>JAKFUR010000015.1 GCA_021732585.1 Bacteriovoracaceae bacterium | reverse complement strand
TTTCGAACGATTTTTTACTTTTCCCCAAAGCATGTTGTAAGGAAGTTCCGGCACGGCCTTCGCCATCTCACGAAGTTGCTTCTGGTACGCAGGACCTTTCTTGCGAGGAAAAGTATAGAGATTCCATGTTTGCACGTTGATGGCGAGAGGATTGCCATGGCGATCAGTGATACTTCCGCGGTTAGGAAATTCGCGTGTCTCACGCATGAACTGGCTGCGAGCGTAAGCAAGCAGTCTCTGTTTCTGCACCACTTGAATGTAGAATGCCTTCGCGGCAACAAGCGCAAATAAAACAATAAAGACAAAAAATGTCGTTTGAATCCGAGTCTTCACAGGCCCCCTATACTAAGCACATCCGTGTGCTTAGGGAATGAGGATAATCTGCTCGGGGCCCGGCTCTTTCAGATTGAACTTCTCCGCATAGTCACGAAGTCGTTGCACTGAGAGCATCCGTGCCCTTTGCGCTTTTAATTCCTTGTTTTGAACGAGTGCTTTATCCATAGCATTCGCCAAGCCGTCTAGCTGATAGGCCTGTTCGATTGACTTCATCCTGATAGTCACGAACAAGACGGCCATACAAGAAAATGTAAGTGTGAAAGGGAGTATGCGTGGATGGAACAAAGTCTGAAGGACTTTATTCTCTTTCCAGCTTGGATTCTTCTTCGCGTTCCGTAAAGCCATTTAACCCTCCATGGTTTTCCATCCGCCGCAAAACCCTAAGCTTGGCACTCCGTGCCCTCGGGTTAACTTCCACTTCGCGCTCGGTAGGAACAATAGGCTTCTTAGTTAATATCATAACGCGGTTATTTTTGTTCGCCACTATTTCTTTGTAGGTGTGCTTCACGATTCGATCTTCCAAAGAATGGAAGCTGATGATCGCTGCCGTTCCACCTTCGGCTAAAAGATTCGGAAGGCCCGCCAACATTCGCTCAAGCGAACCAAGTTCATCATTCACGGCAATTCGCAGGGCCTGAAAAGTTCGAGTCGCAGGGTGAATGCCCTTGTGACGTGAGTGAGATGGATAGGATAAAAAGCAGGCCTCTTCTAATTCACCAGTGGTCCGGTAGGGGCGCTCAATTCTTTTTTCACAGATACGAGCCGCGATACGACGGGACAATCTTTCTTCGCCGTACTTATAGATCAAATTCGCCAAATCTTCCTTTGGGAGCGTGTTTACGAGATCAGCAGCCGTGTCGATCGAGCTATCTGAAGTGTCCATCCGCATGTCCAAAGGAGCATCCGCACGGAAAGAAAACCCACGATCACCAGCATCAAATTGATGGGATGAAACACCTAAGTCGGCGAGGACGCCGTTGAAAAGTCCGGGGGTATTCGCCTGAAACCAGGGGTAAAGTTGATCGAAGTTAGCATGCACTAACTTGGCCCGATCACTCCAGCCGTTTAGCTCCAGGAGCGCACGACCATTGGCAATTGCTTCCGGATCGCGGTCAAAAGCAATGAGACGGGCATGGGGATTTCGGCGCAGAATCTCTGAACTATGCCCACCACCACCAAAAGTGAGATCGGCAAAAAGTGGCACTTCCACTCCCTCTGCCCCTATAGAAAGCGCATTTAAGCACTCTTCAAGAAGAACAGAAATGTGGGGAAGATACTCACCGCTCACCGAAGAACTACTTCCATGATCTCTTTATGGCGCGCTGAGAGTTTCGCTGGATCAGTAATCACGGCCCATTTATTTTCAGGCGTGAAATTTACAGGTTCTTTAACCAAAGATGGGATCAAGGCGAGCACAAGCTTCTGCGCACTCACGTAATTATCTTTCATGATCGCCATGATCTCGGAAACTTCGCAGTGTTCGTCTTTCCAACAGTCGTAATCAGTTACCATAGCCACCGTGGCGTAGGCCATGCCGGCTTCTTTGGCGAGATAGGCCTCTGGCACATTGGTCATACCAATAACCGAAGCACCGAAAGAACGATAAATTTGCGATTCGGCTCGCGAAGAGAATTGCGGACCTTCAATACAAACGTAAGTTCCACCCAAGTGCGTTTTCACACCTGAGCTAAGACACGCTTGATGAATGCGCGCTTGGAGACTTTTTTCAACTGGGTAAGCAGCTGACACGTGACCAACCATACCTTCATCAAAGAAGGTGCGTTTGCGCTGTCCTTTCGTCCAATCGAGAAATTGATCAGGAACAACAAAATCACGAGGAGCGTACTGCTCTTGAAGTGAACCTACTGCCGAAATGCTAACAATTGTATCCGCACCCAGCGCCTTAAGCGCATAGATGTTGGCACGATAGTTTACTTCAGAGGGTGAAATATGGTGACCGATGCCGTGGCGAGGAAGGAAGAGAAAGGGGGAGCCCTGAACCTCCATTTCCATAACCGCTGTACTTGGGCGACCAAACGGAGTCTCGACATCCTTCGAGCCCGTTTGTTTGATGGCATCTAGTTTATAGATGCCACTGCCACCGATAACTGCAAGTTTTCTCCCGTTAGACATTAGCGGGCCGCTGCGCCGACTGAGAGGTCGACAGTTTTTGCCAACGACTTTGACATACGGCCGTAAATATTTGAAGACTCCTCACGTTCTGCTTCTTCTTTGCACTGAATGCACATCTCAGCAGTCGGACGGGCCAACAAACGTTCGAACTTAATCATTTCACCGCAGTCTTTGCATTCACCATACTCGCCGCTTTCAAGCTGCTTTATGGCTTTTTCAATTTTCTTTGCGTAGAAAACTTCGCGGTTACGGAAGCGCAAAAGGTGCGAGCCTTCGTAGTCAGCCACTGCTGCATCTACTTCATCACTCACGTCTTCTGTCATAGAAAGCCAAAAGTCATCGGCGCTCACCTTGCCACTGAATAGTAAGCTCGCACGTTCCTCTTGCAGCTTTTTCTTAAGCTGATTGAGTTGTGTCTTTGTCAGAGGCTTGTTCTTAACGGGTGCCATAAGCAGCTCCTTATTCCAGTCCGCCCTTAATATTGAGCAGAACCATTTTGCTAATTGTTTTCAACGTTTCGAAAACGCCTTCACCCTGAAAAGCCACGGCCTCAAACTCAGGGAGACGACGAGGATTTAATTTCTGCGAGAGATCACCAACAGGAACAATGTTCGGAAGGTCGCGCTTATTCCACTGCATAACAGTGGGCACACGGCCCGGCTCGTAGCCTTGCGCTGACAAATTCTGTTCAAGACTCGCAAGGCTCTCAAGATTGGCTTCCATGCGTTCAACTTGTGAGTCGGCGACAAAAACCAAACCGTCCACACCACGAAGGATGAGTTTGCGACTGGCTTCGTAGAAAACTTGGCCCGGAACAGTGTAGAGATGGAAGCGGGTTTTAAAGCCACGAATCTCACCCAAATCGAGCGGCAAGAAATCAAAGAAAAGCGTGCGTTCGTTCTCGGTATTAAGGGAAACCATCTGGCCCTTATTTCCGGCCGACGTTTTCTGATAGATCCACTGGATGTTCGTCGTCTTTCCGCCCAAGCCCGGACCGTAGTAGACGATTTTGCAGTTAATTTCTTTAGTATGATAATTTACGAATGACATAAAACTTAAATCCCGAACAAGCGGTCCATCTCTTCGTCAGAGATGTCGCTAAAGAGGTAACCCGTACGTTGCGGCACGGGTGTGCTGCGGGTGGGGCGTGGAAGAGCGCGCACATGTGTGGCCAGCTTCGTTCCAAGTCCATGGACCTGACGCTTTAGAAGAGCTGGATTTACACAGCCCTGATAAATCGCCGTAAGATAAAAGTGCTGACGATCACCCTCAATAGGGAAAATCAAAACACCACGATCTGTTGAATCAAAAACAAAACGGAAATCTTGCACGCTCACTTGCCCAGCAGCTTTCGCCATGGCATTGGCCGCCTCCCAAACTCCACCGCACAACGCAGCCATCGCCTGAGAGGAATTATCCGGACGGCCATCCCACACTAACAAACCGTCATTACGCACAACCAACAGACGCAAACCTTTAGGCAGCTTGTGCTTACTCATAAAGTTTGAAATATGCTCGTGCATTTGACCGTTAATCATTAAAAGCTCTTCCGGTTTTCGAGGGCCTTACCAATTGTCATAGGGTCTAGGTACTCAAGGCTTCCGCCAATGGGCATTCCAAAACCAATGCGTTCAACGGCAACTCCGGCAGGCAACACGTGCTTAATGTAAGCACAGGTCGCATCACCTTCTACGCTAGGATTCAGCGCGAGGATAATGGTTTGAATGTGTTCTCTTTGTACAAAATCACCCATCGCTGTAAGGCGCAACTGATCAGGCCCAACTCCCAAGAGCGGATTCAGTACTCCGCCAAGCACGAGGAAGCGACCTTTGTATTGGCCGCTCCTCTCGATGGCGAGCAAATCAGAAACTTGTTCAACGACGCAAAGGATGCCGCTTTCAGCGCGACGCGGATCAAGACAAATGGCGCAAACAGGTTCTTCCGTCCACATGCCGCAGTGTCCACACTCACGCAAATCCGCGAGTCCACCAGTGGCAATGGCAAACTGCTGCAACTCAGATGCACGCCAATGAGTCATTGCTGTCACCATACGCAAAGCTGACTTCTCACCGACGCCCGGAAGGCGCCCAAGAGCTGTCACTGCGTTTTTAACTACTGGAGGTAAATCCATCATCTAGAAAAGTCCTGGGAGGCTCATGCCGCCGGTAATTTTAGACATCGCCTTGGTCACCATATCTTGTGACTCTTTCATGGCTGAGTTCACAGCAGTGAAGACTAACGTTTCAAGAGTTTCAACATCGTTTGGATCAACGGCGTCTTTAGAGATCTTAATCGAAAGCAATTCTTGTTTGCCGTTCACTTTCACGACAACAGCTCCGCCACCTGCCGAGAATTCAACTTCGCGCTCTGCGAGTTCGTTCTGGAGGCTCGCCATCTTGGCCTGCATTTGCTGGGCCTGTTTCATCATGTTGTTAATGTTCATAGTTTAGAATCCTTCAAAATGACTTTATCGACTTTGGCATTAAAGAGACGTTCGGCCTCTTTGACATATGGTGCGTTCAAAATCTTTCCGCGACGGTTTTCAACATCGTCGGCTTGGCGTTTGCTGTCACGCTGATGAACGGTGGTAAAACCTGTTCTCTGCGCTTCTTCTGAAGAGACAGTGACAAGCTTCACCGCTAACTTTGCTTCGGTCACGCCGTAGAACTGTGCCACTCGAGCGCGGAACTTCGGGGCGACATCAGGGTCCTGGAGATAATCTTTCGGCATTTCCTCATCTTCAGGAAAACCCACTGTAAGGTGAAGTACATCGTCGTGAAAGCGTGGCTTCTCTATGAAATCACCCAATTCAAGATTCGCTTTAATTGTAGGTGCATCATCAAGAGCTGCGATGAGCGCTTCAATCTTAGCTTCTGGCTCTGCTTTTTTAGCAACGGGAGTGGCTTTCGGTGTGGGTGTGCTCACGGGAGCAGCGATCGCAACATTGTCATGGCGAATTACACCGCGATCAGGCTTAAGAATCTGACGACGACGCGCAAGTTTTTGCAAAGTGAGATCGACGACTTTTTCAGGAGCCGGACTTACCAGCGCCCACTCACAATCTTTTGTAAATGTTTCGTAGATCCAGAAAAGCTCGGCGTAAGTTGTTCCCTGCAAAGCGTTCGCGGGCAAAAGGCCCTGGGCGTACGCTTCGGTAGGCTGATCAATCTTTTGAATGATGGCGTAGAATGACTCAAGCAACTGATCAATCAAGCGCTTCAGATCGATGTTTTCCTGAAGGAGCTGCTGAAACAATGCCGATGTCTCAAGCGGCTTCTCTGTGAGCAAGAAACCCAACAAGTCACGCAAGGCACCTGCACGTGCAAGACCAAGAGCTTGATAGAACGTTTCTTCATCAATCTCTTTGCCGCCTGCGAGACTCAACACTTGATCAAACAACGAGAGCATGTCGCGCACAGAGCCTTTGCCGTATTCAGCAAGGCGACGAATGAGTTTTTCGTCCTTAAATGTGATGCCTTCAGCTTTCGCAACCATTGTTGCGTGAGCGGCCAGGACATCGACCGTGACATTTTTAAAATCAAAGCGTTGGCAGCGAGAAAGAACCGTACCGAGAAGCTTGTGCGCATCAGTTGTAGCAAAGACAAACACAACATGAGCCGGCGGTTCTTCAAGTGTCTTCAACAACGCATTAAATGCTGGTGTTGAGAGCATGTGAACTTCATCTATTACGTATAACTTGTGGGTGCCACGTGCTGGAAGATAGCGAACGTTTTCAATAAGCTCACGAACGTGATCCACGCCGTTGTGGGAAGCACCGTCGATCTCTTGATAATCAAGAGAGTGGCTATGCTCGATGTCTTTGCATGACACACATTGGTTACATGGATTCATGTCGGCGCCACGCTGTTCGCAGCGAACGGCTTTGGCAAAGAGGCGAGCGATAGATGTCTTTCCTACGCCACGAGTTCCTGTGAATAGATAAGCGTGCGCTAGTTTGCCCGTGCGCAAAGCGTTCTGCAGAGAACGTGTCACATGTTCTTGTCCGACTACTTCTTCAAACCGTTTCGGTCGCCATTTTCTGGCAAGGACCTGATACGACATAAGTCTCCAAAATCACGATGGGCAATAAGAGGCGACAAAATAGGGGACGGCCTTGCGTGCGTCAATGCGCGGTCGCACCATAATGATCATAAATGTGATGAAGTAAGATGATTTAAGACTGCTAAATAATAAAGTGCGAAAGTGGCTCGGAACCAAACACTACTCGCCAAACTATTACCGTTGCTTCGTTCCCGACCTGGCGGAGTTCATAGCGATGAGCACATCTGGCCCGAACCGTCTGCAATCCTAGAGGTGTGGCATTTGTCTGTCAAAACAACTGCAGCGCAACATGAATAATGTTTAGAAAATAAAAAATGGCGGAGTCGAAGAGATTTGAACTCTTGAATGGCTTTCACCATTATACGCTTTCCAAGCGTACTCCTTCGACCACTCGGACACGACTCCGCATGAAGGGCAAGAATTAGCATGCTCGATAATCTTTCGTCTATGTATTGTGCGGCGCCGTCAAATGCCCAGGACGTCTTTCTTTGAAAAATTGCGAGAGCATGCGTGAGCACTCAAAATGAAGAACTCCACCCATCATAGCGAAGCGATGATTGAGACGAGCATCTTTGTGAAGGGCGTATCCAAGACTGATAGCGCCACCCTTCGGGTCGTAGGCACCAAACACAACTTGCTGAATGCGTGCCTGGCCTAGCGCTGCCAAACACATGGGACAAGGCTCAAGAGTCACATAAAGACGACAATCATTCAGGCGCCAAGACTCTAGTTTCTGTGAAGCTTCTTGAATCGCTAAAATTTCTGCGTGCCCACAAGCGTTGTGATTTGTTTCTTTCAAATTATGGGCACGCGCAAGTACCTCACCCTTCGCATCGACAACTACAGCACCGACAGGAACTTCCTGCAGGCGCCATGCTTGCTCAGCTTGTTCAAGCGCGAGTCGCATAAACCAAATATGATCATTCATGGATTCATTGGAGGGCATCAAATTTCGATCTAATTTTAAGTTTTTTACTTTCATTCCAGTAGTTCGTTAAAAGCTTCAGTCGCTGGCGTTGCTCAAGATCTTCAGTATCAAATCGCACACCATAAATGAAAGCGCGTCCCAAGATAGGTTCTTTGCGACTAACGATTTGGGCCCTCATGCCAAATTTCTGTGTCATAACATCCGTCGTGACATTGATCCAACTCCCCACAGGAGCAGAGTGAAACATAACAACGCAGCCAGCGCCTCTGCGCAAATCTGTAAGACGGGCACGGTAGCCGCTATCTGCAATCTCAACCCAAACGCGAATGTCGGGACGGAAACGGAAGTCGTATTCCCACCACTGAACCATCGGGTAATAAAGGGGTGATGAAATTTGCCAAGCAGAAAGCCCTAACAGCATCATCGCAGCGAGATACCAAGCAGAAGCGAGGGTATTGTCCAACACGAGTGCATTTCTAAAGAAAGCCATCGCATAGAACAAAAGCAAAATGATTGTGAGGCTCCAAAAAGTGTTGAGCAAATTCTTGAGCGCACGAAGATGAAAGTTCAAAAGCACGAATAGCAAAGCGAACTGAGCCACGAAGGTTAAATTTAAAACAAAACGACCGGCCAGCGACTCACCCAAGAAACCCAAAACGGCACAGACCGCCTGAAGAAGGCAAAGCATCCATACGCGCTGAAAGGTATCTTTAATTCTTTGAATCATTTTCATAGGCTTTTATCTTTGTGCTTCAGTATATCACTCAGAGAAAATCCTTTCACCAAAACAAGTTTTTTCCCGTCTGGTGTAGTGACACGTTCGCCCGGAAAGGCGCTTCTACGTTCTGTCACCCAGCACACTTCTTCGCTTCCCCAGTCCTGTTGCCAATCCCAGAATTCAAACTGATTCAGTCGGGTCCCAACGTTAAGTGCAGGAACATCTTCCTTGAGATAAAAACTCAATTTCGAGGCGAACTGATAGCGGTTGGCTGCCAGTCTGCATGTTCCAGCTTTTACTCTCACATCCTCAGACCAACGTTGCCAACCGTGCAACTCATGACCCCGCTTGAATGGATGCCAATCTGGCGGCAAAACGAGAATCACACGAGCCGCGAACACCAGGCCAACACTTGCGTAGGCCAAAGACCTGACCCCATTTTTTTTAAACCAGTCGAGCTTTCCACGAGCAACAAAAAGCAAGAGAGGCAAACCTGCAGTTACGGTCCAGTTAGCCTCTAGCTTTTTATTAAAGGTCGAGAGAAAGAAAAAGATCGGAACAAATAATGCCATGAATTTCAACGCTCGCTCAAATTCACCATCTGCTTTTCTTGTAATGAAAGCTCGCCAGACAAGCGGAGCCAGAAAGAGACCAGGAAGAAAAATTTGTATTGTAATAAACTCCAGAGGCTGTCGCCAGCCAGCCGCCACACTTGGTCGATCCACAAAGTGATAGCGGAAGGTGGCAAACTCGTGGGCCCACTGCCAATGAACATGCGGTAAAAAAAGTACAAGCCCAGCGATAGCTGCCAGCCAAAAATTGCGATTCAAGAAAAGACGTGGAAGCGCGATAAGAGTCGCCACCACAAATAAAACACCGTGGTACTTGCTGTAGAACAAGAGCGCTGTTGAAAGACCCATCAAAAAAGCGTTTGAAACGGTGTCGTTTCGCAAAGCTCGCTCAAGTGTCCAGATCCAAAACACACTCATGAAAACAAGTGGGCCATCAGGAATGGCAAAAACTCCTGCAAAAGCCAGCAAGGGAAAAATGTTCACTCCAAGCCAAACAAACCAGCGCTGAGGTTGTGGCGCCATGGATGCTAATAGCCATGCACATCCCTGCATGAGCAAGACGTAACTGAGCCTCACACCCAACTCACCCGGCAACCAGTTAGTGAGAGCAATCAGCCAAGCCGCCATGGGTGGGTGATCAAAATATCCCCAGGCAAGGTACTTAGAAAAAAGCCAGTAATAAGCTTCATCGTGAGCAAGATCTGTACCGCACACGACTAAGAGGTTGCCCAACAGCAAAAGCAGAGGAAGGAGATAGGGGTGAATCTTGTCAAAAACCTGGTCGCGTGGAATCATGTGTCCGTATTCTCTCAAAAGGACTTTCCCTTGTCTGGCCTTCAGCGTTCTCTCATCATTATTCCGACCTACAACGAACGCGGCAACGTGACACGCATGGTGGAAGAACTTGAGCGTTCGGCCCCAGGAGTTGAGCTTCTTATCATTGATGACGGATCACCTGATGGCACAGCATCAGCAGTGAAAGAAATGCAAAAGCAAAAAAGTTTTCTTCATTTGCTCGAACGATCTGGAAAGCTTGGTCTTGGAACGGCCTATATTAAAGGCTTCGGTTGGGCGCTTGAAAAGGGTTACGCCAAAGTTCTCACCATGGACTGTGACTTTTCACACGATCCAGCGGCTGTACCCGATATGCTGAAAGCACTCGATGACAATGGTTTGGTCGTGGGATCTCGTTACATCAACGGTATCCGGATCATGAATTGGCCGTTTCAGCGCTTACTTCTTTCTTATGGTGCTTCACTTTACACTCGAATCATCACCGGCATTCCGTTTATGGACCCCACCGGTGGTTTCAATGGCTATACTGCGGCAGCACTTCGCGCACTGAAGCTCAACGAAGTTTTCTCCGTTGGTTACGCTTTCCAAATTGAGTTAAAATTCAAAGTGTGGAGTAAAGGCTTTCGTTGTCACGAACATCCCATTGTGTTTTGGGAGAGAACTGAAGGTGCTTCAAAAATGGGTAAAAACATTATCTTTGAAGCCGTCATCAACGTCTTACGTCTACGTATAAAAAAAATCATGGGAACGCTCTAGCTCATGCCACTTCATGGGCTCGAGAAAAAACTTTTCTTTTTCCTCCACGGCTACAATCTCCCGGGTATTAACCAACTGATGGTTTTCTTTTCCGGCTTCTGGCCATGGTTACCTCTTGCCGCACTTTTGTTTTGGAAAATTTGGCGTAACGTCGCTCGCCAAGATTTTTTCCGTCTCGTGATTCTCTGTTTGTTGTTGCTTGCTCTCGTGGATACATCTACTTCGTACTTCTTTAAGAATCTCATTCAGCGTCTGCGTCCCTGCAAGATGGAGGAACTCAGACCGTTCATCACACAGTTTGGCCAAGGGTGCGGCGGTAAGTGGGGTTTTTTCTCATCACACGCCGCTAATGCCGCTGCACTCGTGCATTTTTTAATCGCATTTGCTCGTCCCAAGAAGTGGCTAGTGATTACAACTTGGGTTGTGGTCGGACTTGTGGCCTACAGTCGTATTTACTTAGGTGTGCATCTCCCACTCGACATTATTGTTGGAGTCGCTTGGGGACTGCTCCTTGCAAGTGCATGGCGCTGGGTGGGAAGAATGTCGATTAAGGGGCGAGGCGCTCTTTAATCCACGCACCGTCTTTAAGACTGTAGCGGACACGATCATGCAAGCGATTGCGACGGCCTTGCCAAAATTCCCACACAGTTGGAACGATTACAAAACCTCCCCAGTGAGCTGGGCGTGGAATGATAGTTCCCTTTGGATAACGATTTTCAATCTCAGCAAATCTTTTTTCTAAGTCTTCACGAGAACTGACTACTTGCCCTTGCGGTGAAGCGACTGCGCCGATCTGGCTTCCGCGCGGGCGAGTCGCAAAATATTCATCAGACAACGATACAGAAACTTTCTCAACACGGCCTTCAATGCGGACTTGTCGCTCGAGAGGAAGCCAAAGAAATGTGGCCGCTGCGAATGGGGTCGTCGTGAGTTGCTGACCTTTTGGTGATTCGTAATTGCTATAGAAGACCGGGCCCTCTTCCTGGAAACCCTTAAAAAGCACCACGCGGGCAGAGGGGAAACCCTTGTTTATCGTAGATAGAGTGAAGGCGTTCGGTTCATCAATTTCTGATTTCAAAGCCTCTTTGAACCAGGCTTCAAATTGAAATTTGGGAGTAGGGGCACAGTGGTGCTCGCTCAGCTCACCTAACTTATAGGATTTACGGAGGTTTTGCAGTTCTTCGCGGCTCAGACTCATATTAAGCACCTAGAATCATTATTACAGGCTGGGTATCGACGAGCCTTTTTTTTAGATATGATGAGATATCGCATATCGTAGGGAGTTTGCCATGAAAGCTTTAGTTTTAGGCCTCACTCTTTTGAGTTTTTCTCTTCCTGCCGCCGCACGCTGTGTGGTTGAGATCTTCACTGAAGAGGGGGAACCTTTGGGCTATATCTATCAAGAAGCCGACTGCCGAACAGCGATGAGCAAATGCAAAACCCAACTCTCACGTCTCAACTCCTCCGGCGCAACATGCGAGATAACTCTCGATATTCCCGGCAATATGGATGCGAGTAACTAGATTCCATCCTTCATAAGCACTGTCGCAATATTCAACTTTGTAATCTCACCTGCGTATTCGTAGTTAAGCGTATCAGGCTTATCACAACTGGCGTGATAGCACGGAGTCTTCGTGCTCCAGTCTTCGATCGTGAGAAGTGTTGGCACATTCTTTTCCAAGAACGGCACATGATCACTTCCCCAGGCCCCCAAAGTAATCTTAGGCTTCAGGGTTGTGTGTGAGTGCACAAGCTGTGCAACTTCATTGGCGAGATCTTCAAAAGCCGCATTGGTTTCTAGTTCAATAATACCGTTAGAATTGTATCCGACCATATCCATGTTAAGGGCCAACTTGATTTGGCGAATCTCTCCGCTAGCTGATAACTGTTGAGCGTAATGTTTTGCGCCCAATAAACCATTTTCTTCACCATTGGTAACAAAGAAGCGCAAATTGTGACGAAGATTTTTTCCCGCAAGAACGCGCGCCATCTCTAACAATGATGCTGTTCCACTGGCGTTATCATCAGCGCCCGCAAAGTCTCGTCCGACAGAATCAAGGTGGGCCAAAACAAGAAGAACTCCCGTCTCACTTGCTCCAGGTTGATCCGCAATGACACTACAAACCCCGGTGCGGTAACAAATTTGCTGAGTACGATACCCTAGAGTGTTGAGACGCTCTTGTACCCATGTGACAGCACGCTTGTTGTCTTCTGTTCCAGCTGCGCGAGTCTTGTATGAACTCAAAGCAGTCACGTCGGCTTTGAGATTTTCTATTTCTACTAGTTCTGTTGTTTTTGAAATAGATGCACGCGGCGATCTTTTTTCAGAATCAATCAAACGACTACTCAGCTTTTCATTTCCTACCAAGCGAAGATTCTTCATCACCTTCGCTGGTGCTTCTGACTTCAAGCGAACAAGCCACAAGCGGCCCTCTTCACTTACGGTTTCAATATAGGGATTGAGCTCTGTCACATCGTGGGGATGTTGAGAAATGACCTGATAAATCGGGCCAACCGGCTGCGTCAGGCCGGTCAATAAAAGAAGTGTAAGCGCGGAAAATATGAGGTTTTTCATGCACAAAGGCTAGGCCAGACAACAAAGGTTGGGAAGCCCTAGGGGCGGGGGGCTTGAATTGCGCACTGAGTTTTGCTAATATTCGCGCTGAACTGTCCGCGTTAAGATCGTTAGTCATAAGACTTCTTCTTTAGCGGCCCCAATGCCTTATAGGAGGACTTATGGGTAAGAAATTGTATGTTGGTAACCTTCCATTCTCTGTAAACGACAAATCGTTGCAAGAGAAGTTCGCTCAAGTCGGCTCAGTCGACTCTGCGAAAGTAATCACAGACCGTGATACTGGCCGTAGCAAAGGTTTCGGTTTCGTTGAAATGTCATCTGACGACGAAGCTCAAGCTGCTATCTCAAAATTTGACGGCACTGACTTCGAAGGTCGCGCCATGACTGTTAACGAAGCGAAGCCAATGGCTCCTCGTGAAGATCGTGGATTCGGCGGCGGCGGCGGCGGCGGTGGTCGCGGCGGCGATCGCGGTGGATTCGGCGGAGGCGGCGGCGGCGGTCGCGGTCGTTACTAAGATCTCGCTTCTTTAAAAAGAAATGTAGAGCAGAGGGTCATCGCAAGATGGCCCTTTTTTTTGCCCAACTTCCTTTCTATGATTCCTAAAACATTATCAAAGGAAGTTTATGTTTCTCGTCGCTCTCTTCTCGATGGCATTGGCCCACGCAGCGCCAGCAGCCACTGCACAAGACTGTTTGAAAATCACCGACGAGCTCGATCGCAAGTACTGCCTCGACAAAAGTCTCCAGGTAACGAAGACGGCCCTTGCAGCCGAAACCAAGACTTGGGCCAAAGGCCTCACTGGTGATGCGAAGGATGCACGCACCGAAGCCCTGAAGACTGATGTTGCTGCAAAAAAAGAGTTCATCAACTATCTTCAATCTGAGATCAGCTTGAATGAGAAGCAAATCGAAACTTTAAGTGCTGTTACTGTGACGGCTCCAGCTGCTCCAAAGAAAAAGAAAAAAGAAAAGAAAAAGGGCGGCTTCCGCATCAAGCTGTGAGCTTGATTCCCGAAATTCGCGAAGGTCAATCACTGGAGCTCTTAAAGGAGCTCCACATTCTCACTCGCGACGGAAAGCTGAATCAAGATACCCGTCGAAAGCTCAAACAAGTTTACCACCTCTATAATTTCATCGAGCCCCTTCTCACTGAAGGGGCCAATCTTATTGATATGGGCGCTGGAAAATCTTATTTGGGATTTATTCTCTATGACCTGTTCTTCAAAACTAAATCATCTGGTCACGTCTACGGCATTGAAACCCGCGAAGAGCTGGTAGAGAAATCTCGTCTCTTGGCCGAACGTCTGCAATTCAAGCGAATGAAATTTCTTCCTTTGAGCGTGGAATCTTCTATGACCTCTAGAGAAGTTCCCGAGACTATCGATGTCGTCACGGCCTTACACGCTTGCGACACAGCCACTGACGACGCCATTCGCTTTGGACTTGAACGAAAAGCTAAGCACTTGGTGCTGGTGCCATGTTGCCAAGCGGAAGTAGCCTCAGTGCTACGCAAACACAAAGGCCCGACACTCGCTCACAATGTTCTCACTGAAGTCTGGCGCCACCCGATACATACACGTGAATTCGGTAGCCACATCACTAACGTACTTCGTTGTTTGCAACTTGAAGCCCACGGCTATCAAGTGCGCGTGACTGAGCTTGTGGGATGGGAGCACTCGATGAAAAATGAATTGATCGTGGCGACGTTCAAGGACTTGCCTCGTCGTCATCCGCAAGAGCGCTTAGATAAATTACTGGGTGAGCTTGGGCTCGAAGAAATGCAAACGCGTTTCAGTTAGTCTTCGCGGGCACAACTTCCTTCTTTTCTTCTTCTTTTTTTGGCGGAACACATTCAGTGCCCTTTAAAGCCTGGCAGCCTTTCTCGCGCAGCGATCCCAAATCTTTGGTGACGGCCCTTTCTACTCGTTGGGCATTACGAACAAGCTTGTCGCGCATACCTTCTTCTTCGGCGTGAGCAAAAGTTGCTACCAAGATGAAGGCGAAAACTGACTTCATAAGAGCTCCGAAAAATGTGATGTAAAAAATGGCGCAACCGACATTCTAAGTAAAAACATCCTAGTTTGGATTACTTAGAAGTCGATGTAGCCGTACGTAGAAACTATCTAAAATCTGCCATAGAAACAACACTATCAGGCGTATCTTTCGGAGCTAACTCCGCTAAACCATCCGTAGCACCTCTAACCTCAACACCTGAAAGTCTAACGTATCGAGCCATGGTTTTAAGCTCCGCCCAACCTCCAATCCTTTGAAGCACTCCCGTTGAGACTCCTTGAGAGAGAAGATGGGTCGCAAAGCAGGCCCTTAGCGTATGAAACTTCACTGGTTTTATGCCAATCTCAGAACAAAAAAACTTAAGCTGTCGTGACTGATCGTAATTCGCCCAGCCAGGTATCGCCGGAAAGACTTGCTGAGTGGTTGACCTGGCCTTAAGTTCGATCAAAATCTCCCGTAGTGCAGTATTAATAGGTATTGTTCTGCAGTATCCAGACTTCGTTGATTTCACCAAACGCTTGCGTTTGTTGTAAGACCTAGAAACAGTAATCTTAAGGTTTATTAGGTCTACGTCTCCCCACTCAAGCACATAAATTTCTCCACATCTCATGCCGGTATATATAGCAGTTGCCCAGACAGGGTACCAGGGATTGTTCTGTCTCTTTGCTTCGAGAAGTAGCTTGGCCATTTCTTCAAGAGTGAGTATCAGGGGAGTATGTTCAAAAATCTTGCTGGCTTTAATACCAGATGTGATTGATGAAAACATACCCTTAATGTGCCCCTCTTCTTTTCCCCAGCGATAGACACGCGCAATGGTATGCAAAACTTTAGTTTGAAAGCTATGGGATTTCTTACTTTGAATTAATGAATCCATCGTGGCACGAACATCACTTTTGTTTATAAGTGACGCTTCTTTTTCCCAAAAGGAATGAGTCCAAATCTTCATCATGGAAACATAATCATCGACTGTGTCATCGAGGACTTCATTCGAAGCACGTCTAAAGGATTGCCATTTATCTACAACGTCCCCCCAGGTACGCCCGATTGACTCTTTAGCTCTAAGTTCGTCGATACACTTAATGGTGAGGTCTTTTTCGATTCGCCTCGCTTCTGCCAATGTTTCAATTCGCGTCGCACGCTTCTGGACGCGTAGACCCGGAACGATCTGAGATTTTGCACAGTAATAAACGTCATGCCTTTGCTCACTATTTTTTGTGTAAGTCTTAATTGTCATGTGAACCTCCCTTAAGAGAATTTTCTACAAGACTTTTAAGCTCACTTCTTTTGAAACGAAGACGCTTTCCTAGCCGATAAAAAGGAATTTGGCCTCGCATCACTCGGATACGAAGACTGTTCACGCTTAGTCGTAAGTAGGATGCGGCTTCTTTTGAATCAAGCCATATTTGAATGTCAAAGAGCGGTTTAGCTTGGCTTTGTACTTCATTGTTGGTTTTCATGACCAGCCCCCGATTGAGAAGTTACATGCCCCGATGATCGTAATACTCCACGCTCCTTAGGAGCTTGCTGTGTTACGATTATTTCAAGTGGCTGATTTTCCGAAAAAGTAAGCATTTGATCGCGGCCCCGTCGCTCAGTGAATATTTGCCCGGTATCCCTTAACTGCTTAAGTACTTTATTGAACATCGAAGTACTTAGACCTGTTCTGGTGCAAAATTTATCACGCAGAATCGATGACAGGTATTTGTTCGAATCGCTTTCAGCAAATAAGCTTAGAAGTGTTTCCTCTGGATTCATTTTCATAACACTATTCGTAGAATGAATTAGTTGAAAGTCCAGGTCATCTTCCGTCATTTGAAAATCGATTGGATTAAGCGCTGGTCGATTTCTAAAGTCAGCCTTGATGTTTAGCGTATTACCACCCTTTCTAATCATTGAGATTGAGGCATCGGGTACATCACCAAACGAACTTGAGCCGCGATGACTATGGCTGGGAGAAGATGGTGTGAACCCTTCGCCTCTCTTTCCCTGATGATGTATTAGAAGAATCGCACAGCCAGTATCATGAGCAATTTTTTTTATCTCTCGAAGCAGTGGTGCCACATCGTCAGATGAATCTTCTTTGAAAGTAGCGCTATGGAGTTCGTAGAATGGGTCTAAAATTAACAGATCAGGTTTCTCACTCAACAGGACTGATTTAAGTGACTCACGATTTTCGGGTCTGTCGAGCTTCAGGCGATAGGTAGAGATGTGTACATTTGCGTTAACAGCATCTTGATCTTCTTCGGTTAATGAAAGAAGCATCTTCTCGATACGTTTTCGAAGTTCAAAATCTGAGATTTCCGTTTGCAGATACATGACTTTGCCTGGCACCACATCGAATCCTAGAAATTTTTTCCCCGATGCAATTGCGATTGCAACCCTTAGGGCAAGCATAGATTTTCCCGTTTTTGCACTAGCTGATAAAATTGCAAATTCGCGTCTATTTAAAAAACCAACGATAACGGGGTCATCCTTCTTAGATTCGGCATGAATCTTGAAAAGGCTGTAGGGACGAAAAACTAGCGGCATACTTCTTTCCTTTGAAAGGGGTTGAAAAACCCATTAAGGCAGATGTACTGACCCCACTCAGACTTCATAAGGGGCTTCGCTGTGCGTCGTAAGGATTTTAGGCTGATTGCAAGCAAACTTCTAGAGGGCCAAGACCACTTGTTTGCAGGAAGAGAGAGACTATACGTTTCGCTTACTAAAAAAAAAATTGGTCTACCAAGAGGAACACTGCAATTAATTGCAAGCTCCCAAGATCATCTGGTGAGTGCGGCCTTTATAGAGCTACTGAATAGAATGCCCAAGGAGGACTTCAAAATCGTCAAAAAGCATTTTTCATTTAAAATAAAGCCATCTGAGCTTCGAGAACTTTTGCGACTCAACGTCTCCGCACATTTAATCTGTTCTTCGAGTCAATCATTCAAACTTCATAAATTACTGTATACCGATCAAGGCATTTGCCCAAAAGGGATTTTAATCTGTCGTAAATATATGGCAATGACGAGGACTCACACCGATTGTCGCCTGTCTTTATTGGACACACTGCAATCACTTCATGAAAAAGGAAAAGGGGATTATGCTTTTCCAGCGAGGCAACTAACTAAATTGCTATTCCGAAAAAGTGATATTGATGAAATTTTCATTGATAGCATTGCCCACAAGCTTCTTAGGTGCGAAAAAGCTCTTCGTCATCATAGTGCTAACTGGATTTCAACTCACTCCAGCGGATTTCCCGTAGGCTCCCGAAACACACCGGATGAGGATTTAGCTTTTTTTTCAAAGCGTGGAGGTGTGAAAATTATCTTCCCGTTAATTACGAGTGACCGTCGTTCGCAAAGTATCCGATTTCTAAGCCACCGCGAAACTCGCTATTTTCTGAAATCATTCATGGCAAACAATGTGAACGGAATCAACAAAAGCCTCGTTGCTCTTGGTGTTTTCAAAAAAGAGTTATCTGACTTTGCCTCGCTCAGCGATTGATTATTGCTTTTCGTATCGATTGCCTGGAACCGAATAGGCAAAACGAATCTCTACGGACTCGTTCTTATTTCTTTCCTCATCGCTCCAGGCAGCATGACACTTAAGCCAAAACATAGTCATGTTTGGATGCTTGCCAGACACAGCCATCTGAAAAGCTGTTTCCGATACCTGCTCTATAGCCTTAGATTTGCCTCGTCTTAAGGCAGCAGAAATCTCTTCATTCTCTTTTTCTCTGCGCTCGAAAGACGAAAGCGATAGACCCAGGGCATTCGCTATTACTTCTTTGCGAAGGCCTTTTGATGAAAGCTCTTCAATCTTTTGCACATCACCTAAAGCTATTTCTAGTTTGCCTCTTCCCATAGCTAGATGTTGGATTGAGATTAGAAAAAGATCAATTTAAGTTGTTAGTCTAAGCGGTTAACTAGTTTTGCCACGAAGTTACAACGCCATTATCCAGATAAACATAGTTTCGCCTTCCATACACCATTTGTTTATGAACACGACGTTTTGTCACTGTTGTATTCACTCTTTGAGGTTTTCCCCATGAGAGAACTACTAATTCTTCAGGCATACCCATTGAGATTTTTTGTTCCACCGCTGTCTTCATAAACGACTTGTACTGAGAATTTTTCTCAACAAATTCTTTAATTTTACTGACCCTTTTTCCCTCAACTTGAAGTTTTTTGTTTCTGTTATTCTCCCGAGCTGTTTCTAAGCGTTTGTTGATTTCGTTATGATGTCCTTTTAGTGATTCAGAGCGATTGCATTCCTCGAATGTACCAAAGGATTCATTTGGATTGATTGGTTTTCTTAATCGCTCAGAGTCCATAGAGCTACAATAGTATGACAGCACCTTTTGAGTTGATGAGTCGTCGTAGCCATCCTTGCTATAAATGTAATATCTCGCATACTTGATCTCCTTCTCTTCGTACTCCGCACTAGCGTGACATTCATTAAGGCTTGCATATTTTTTCTGCTCACCAGAGGCGTTATTTGAATGAATACATCTTGGCTTGTCGCCCGGGCCAACAACATAGAAGCCGACAAAATGCGATGTGCATGCCGAGGTTAGAAGAAATGCCAAAAGGAGGGGATTCATTTTTTTAGTCTCCTGAGTATGACCTCGAAGTTTCCGGCCAAAATTTCATCTCGATGATCTTCGAGGTTGCTGTGCGTATTTGTTGAAGCTGGCTTAGTGCCATAGGTGATTTCGTCGAGCGTAACAGAAAAGTAATCAGCTACTTTTTTGAGCTGCTTAATACTTCTCGGCTCACTGCCTGAAAGCCAGTTGTGAAGCGTTTGCTGTGGTATAGATGTGGCTTTGGCTAAGCGTGTGACAGACACGCCCCTCTCGCTCAGAAGTCGTTTTAGAACCGTTTTAAGAATCATAAGTCATCATCTCGATAAGCCGTTGATTTCGTTTAGTGGCAATCCCTCACGAGACATCAAAATCCCTTTCGTGACATTTTTTAGTGTCACGAGGGGGATATGGCTTGATTCGCAGTCTTTGAATTTTGCGGTGTAGACGAGATGTAGCCAGGTGTAGATTTCTAGCGAAATTTATCGAAGCTATTTGAAATGAATCAAAAGAGGTGAGCCGCTAAGTCTTTGTAGAGTGAAGATTAGTGATTTAAGCAGGATAGTGCTTAATCTGTGTAAGTGCTGAATAGGGTGGAGTGAAAAATGGCGCAACCGTAGGGATTTGAACCCCAAACCTTCTGATCCGTAGTCAGATGCTCTATCCAATTGAGCTACGGCTGCGCAAACGAACATGTCAAAGAATGGCGGAGACGGTGAGAATCGAACTCACGGTACCCTTTTGAGGTACGCACCCTTAGCAAGGGTGTGGTTTAGGCCACTCACCCACGTCTCCGGTAATACCTACTTTACACTTACAGGTCCACTAATTTTAGTGGCGGAGGACGAGGGATTCGAACCCCCGGACCGCTTTCACGGTCGACAGTTTTCAAAACTGTTGCCTTAAACCACTCGGCCAGTCCTCCAAAGCGAGCACCAAATATAAGAGAACCTAGGCCCGTCCGCAACGCTTATTTGGCGGGAACCAGCTCCTTCAATCCACCCATATAAGGCCAAATAACAGAGGGCAGCGCCACACTTCCATCCGCTCGTTGACCATTTTCTAAAATGGCGAGGAGCGTCCGGCCGACCGCAAGGCCCGAACCATTCAAAGTATGTGCAAATTCCATCTTACCCTGCGCGTTACGTAGGCGAATGTTCGCCCGACGCGCCTGGAAATCACCACAATTAGAGATCGATGAGATCTCGCGGTATTTATTCTGGGTTGGCAGCCAAACTTCCAAATCAGTGCTTTTTTGTGAGGCAAAGCCGGTGTCTCCCGAGCACAGCTGAACCGCACGGTAGGGCAATTCAAGCTTCTCAAGGATGCTGCAGGCACTATCAATCATGGCCT